>NZ_JBATVM010000051.1:0-2190 GCF_049671765.1 Psychrilyobacter sp. | reverse complement strand
ATTTTTTCATCATATTTTTTAAACATTTCATTGTCATTAAATCTTACACTCAATTCAAGATCAGCGTGAGCAAAAGGTTCTGTTATGTTAGATTCTATTTTAAATTCTCTTGGTGATATTATGATTCCTTTCTCTTCGCTGGATAGATTTGTCCAATCTGAAACTAATTTTGAGAATATAGCGACAGCTTTAGAGACTTCTTCTGAATTTTTATTTTCTCTTAGATTCATATTGCAGGTATAAGTTGCTGAACCAGACCTGCTTGTTACCATTCCACCGTCAGGAAATCCACCATGAAGTCCAAAAATATATTTTGCTTTCTTTGATTTTTCCTTAATTATATTCCTTGAAAGCCTGCCCTGTATTGTCTCATCTGTTGTAAGTAAAACTCCTATCTTCATTTTCTTTAACATTCTGGTATATTTAAGACTTTGAAGGGATTGAAGCATCATGACTATTCCACCCTTATGTTCCCATACTCCAGTTCCAAATATTTTATGCTCAGTTTTTCTAAAATATTTTTGTTTTTTTAATTTTACATCATTATCTAAATTTCCAATTAAAAGATAATCATACTCTCCGTCATCACTATTTGAAAAAAACAAGATATTTCCAACTTCTGTTTGTGGAAAACTTTCATAACTAAATCCTAAATTGTTAAATCTTTTTTTTATAATACTTCCAAGTCTATTTACACCCTCTATATTTTTATAATAGGTATTTATGTCTATTACTTCCTCTAAAAGACTCTCTGTTTGATCTAATCTGCTTCTTAAAAAACTTTTTATTCTGATAGGAAGAGCTATTTTTTTCCCATCTATTTTGTGATCTATACCAATATTCTCTTTTGAAAAATATCTAAAAGAAGCAACATCTAGCATCTTATTAACCAAGGAATCAAAATCATAACCTGCGGCCTTTGCAGCTGTAACATATGATCCAGTTTTTCCTAAACTCGCCATTGAATTTACTTCTAAGATATGAATGTTATTTTCTTCATCTAGTCTAATATCAACTCTTGAAAAATCTCTTAAACCTAAAGTTTTAAAAACCATAACACTTAGATCCTGCATTTTTATTGCCAATTCTTTATCGATATTAGCAGGGCATATTTTATCTTTTGGTTTATATTTTTTATCGTCTACTGTTTGGATTGCATCAGGGTCACCATTCAAGTCTATTTCAAGAACAGGCAACACTTCAACTGGAGAATTGCCTAAAACTCCTACTGCAAATTCTCTTCCTCTAATAAACTTTTCAACTAAAGCTTGCTGTTTAAACTCATCTATTATAAAACCTACTGCATCTCTAAGCTCTTCTAGATTATATACAACTCTTAATCCAAATGAAACACTCTCCATTTTAGGTTTAACAATTACAGGGAATTTTACGTCAGTCATATCTTCATCGATAGATGAAAATACCCAAAAATCAGGTGTAGGTATTTTGTTTTTTTGTAATATAATTTTAGTAATTATTTTATCTAGAGCAATAGCATGTCCTGATGGAGATGATCCCACATATGGGATACCTAACATTTCTAGCATTGCTGGAATATGAGTATATCTACTTTCACCTTGTATTCCATAAGCCATATTGAAGACAATGCCAAATTTTTCTCCATCTTGAACCTTGGGGAAAAAATCTCTTATCTTCTCTATAACGTGCATATCTCCATCGATAATCTCAACATTATGGCCACCTTTTTCTAAAGAATCTGCTACACGTTTTACTACAGATGGATTATATACCTCTTTATTCTGCATACCAAAAACATTGATTACATTACTGAAATCTTTGTTATAAATTATTGCTACTCTCATTTTTTCCTCCAAAATTTTATATTTTAAACCCGCAAATTTTTAAAAAATTTAATATATAAATTCTTTAATAAACATATTAGAACCATAGATTTATAGTCTTAAAATCCAGCAGTAAATATTAAAAAAATTACAGCAGTCTATTTCAAATCTTACAACACATAATCCACCATAATTTTTATTTAATATTAGTAATAATCCCAATTGTCACGTACCCAATTTTTTACATCTTCTTGTTTATTTTTTTCCTCTGGTAATGATTTATAAATCATTATTTCTATTTTTCTTATACTATGTTTATCTTCAAGTTTCCATATTTCGACTAATTTATTGACCATATATAGCATTTCATGACCATTTTTTTTGTTAA
>NZ_JBATVM010000050.1:0-10270 GCF_049671765.1 Psychrilyobacter sp. | reverse complement strand
TTGGGGAATTACAAAAAGCAGTGAAAAAAGAAATATATGTCTCAAATTTTGATTTCGGGAGTCGCGAAATTGAAAAAGAAGATATTGAGTTTATAAAAAGTAGTGAGCAGAAATTAAGAAAAAGGTTTATGGGAATATCAGAATCTCTATATGATATATGCATAATTCTTAATCAGGTTTCTTTAAAATTTAAAAAGTCTGGTGATTTTATGGATTGGTATGAAGCCAATGGACTTACAAAAGATAATATTTCTGAGTTCAATAAAAGATTTATCTTGTTCCAGGAGTTCGGTGATAAAAAAGATTTTATTGCTTCACTCTCTACCCAATCTGTTAAATTTTTGACCCATAAAGATGTTACAGCAGATGCCAGGGAAAAGATCATTCATGGAGGAATAAAAAAAGCTGAAACTATAAAAGAATTATTAGCTCCTGTAAAGGATCAGATAGCAATTGAGTTTAAAAAACCAGTTCAATATGTTAATTATAAAAAACTAGATAATTTAAGAAAAATTATTGAAAAAGTAGAAGATGGTGGGACTTTAGAAGAATATAAAACTGAAGCTATGGCTATTGAGGAGCACCTCAAAATGATAAAAACTTCTATTAAAAATAAGGAAAAGGAATTTGAGAATAAAAATAATTTGAAAATGTTTAAGAAATAAAGGAGGCTCAAATGAAAATAACAATTTCTAACTCAAAAAAATCAAAATCTTTAAAAAAAGAATTAGCTAAAAAAATAATGGAAATAGTAAAATCAAATGGATAATTCAGGAATATATATAAGAGAATCTACAACCAGTCAGGACTGGCAAACTATGCTTGATATATGTAAAGAAGCCGGAGAGAAGATCGGATTCAATAACTCTGAAATTTATATGGACCTCGAAAGTGGTTATTCCTCTACTAGAAAAGATTTTATAAGACTACAATCAGATATTATCGATGGAAAATTAAAAGTTCTTATTCTATGGGAACTTTCAAGATCAACAAGAGATGAGATCGCCCACCATTTACTATTTAGAATGCTTAGAGATAACAATGTTCAAGTATACTCTGTATCTGAAGGCGGATGGATTAACCCTGGAGATTTAGAGCAAATGTTAAAGGTTAATATAATCAATGTTATCAATGCATATGAGGGTAGAAAAATAGCTAAAAGAGTTCGAGATCGTCAATATGCTCTAGCTAAGAAAGGTAGACATATGGGCGGCCCCGTTCCAATGACACATAAAAAAATAAATAAAAAATTAGTTATTGATCCAGAAGGTGCAAAAAAATATTTAATGGCTGTCGAATGGTATTTTAGCGGTACAACAGAAATAGAAATTTCAAGAAGATTAGGCCTATCAAAAGTAAAAAGACCGTGGCGACAAGTTAGAAAAATTTTTACTAATCCTGTACCAGCAGGATATATAAAATACGGTGAATGGAAAGTCCTTCCAAATGGTAAGTTAGAGAGACAAGAAGATTTTATTTTTGTAAAGGGTGAACATGAAGGAGTAATCCCATATGAAAGATGGCTAGCTCTCCAAGAATTTATAAAAACTAAAACTAAAACCTTAAACACTTCTATTTTAAGTGGGCTAATTAGATGCCATTGTGGAGAGAGGATGATCCTAAAAAAGGATAATAAAAGTGATAAAAAGTATTTCACTTGTAACTCCATTAATCTTGGAATAAGAAGCTGTACAAAAAGCGGTGAAGAGATGGTACAAATGGAAAAATATGTAATTAATTTAATTAAAAATTCTATAGAAAATTTTTATCTTCTAGATGAAATTGATCAAAGTGATCCTAACGATTTTATAGACCCTATAAAGAAAGAGATTAGCAAAGCTAAGAGACAACAAAGAACAAACTATTTAGAATACCTTGATGAAAACATTCCTAAAAATCTTTATGAAGAAACCTCTAAAGATTTAAAAAATAGAATTAATTCTTTAGAAAAAGAACTAGAGAAAATAACAACTCAAAAAATAAACCATGAACAGTTAATGGATAATAGAGGAGCACTTAAAATTTATATTGATAAAATTAGCGATCTTAATAATGAAAAAGAGTTAAAGGAAATCATTCATATGTTAGTAGATGAAATATTATTTATTAATAACTATCGAGCTATTATAAAATTTAACCTGATGTAAGGGAGGTGTCAAACTGAACATTTTAATTTCAAAACTAAAAAAAAGTAATCTTTATAGTAAGTTTATTAAAAGTATTCCTATATACTATAATAAAAAAATAGATAATTCTATAAATATACCTTTCTATAATATAGTAGAGTACGTTAACTTAAAAAAGATCAAATATAATTACGATGACTTTCTAGAGGATTATACTTTAGAATTAGAAAATAAAATTGAAAAACACCTTGTATGGGAGATCTGGAAGAGAGGCTATTCTATAAACAGATTTATTATTATAAAAAATATATCAACTGCCCTAGATCGCCATTTAAGGAATGGGATAGATAATAACTCTACATTCAAAAATCAAAACCTTGTAATCGAATTGTGGGAGCCCAAATTAGACATAACAAATTTTAAATTAACTATATTTGAAGGTCATGTTGAACTCCATGGTGAAAAAGAGTTATTAGAGGATTTTAGGAACCTATACAAAATAAAGTATGAAGTTCTTTGGGATCAAACTGAGGATAGTTTTCACCTTGCTTTTGGTGGTATCCTAGCTGAATATATTAAAAAAAATCAGGTATAAATAGCCTGATTTTTTAATTTATATTTTTTTCATTTCTACACCAGTAACGCTCCTAATGGTTTTCCACCTAAGATATGAAAGTGTAAATGAAACACTTCTTGTCCTCCATGACTATTACAATTAGTTATAACTCTATATCCATCTTCTGCAATTTTTAAATCTCTAGTAATTTCTTTTATAGCACTATACATCTCCATTAGATATTCGCTATCTTTTGGTTCAATATCATTTAATGTAGGAATCTCTTTTTTAGGGACTACTAAAATATGAACTGGTGCTTGGGGATCGATATCATTAAAAGCAATCACCTTATCAGTTTCATATACAATGGATGCTGGAATTTCTCTGTTAATTATTTTTGTAAATAATGTACTCATAATTCTACCTCCTAAAATACTAGCTTTATACGTCTATCCTTCTAATTTATCAATTCTTGTCTGATGTCTTCCACCTTGAAATTCAGTAGTTAAAAAAACTTCTACCATTTCTAAAGCTAATATATCTCCTACCATTCTTGCTCCCATAGATAATACATTGGCATCATTATGTTCACGTGTTAACCTTGCCATTGTTGTATTTGTACATAGTGCCGCTCGTACGCCTTTTACTTTATTTGCAGCTATTCCTATTCCTATTCCAGTTCCACAGATTGCAATTCCTTTATCAGCTTTTTTTTCTACTACTGCTTCTCCCACCATTCTTCCATACTTAGGATAATCTACAGAATCTGTAGAGTAACATCCAAGATCTAAAACTTCATATCCATTTTCATTTAAAAAGTTTATTACTTTTCCTTTCAATTCAAATCCACCGTGGTCACTACCAATAGCTATTTTCATTTCTTATACCTTCCTCTTATATTTATTATAATTATATAAAATTATCAGTTTATTATATTCTATATAATTTATTTTTACTAGGTTTGGTTTTATTATTTTTAATTTAATAATTATATTAAATAATTATCGGACTTTAATTCAAGAGAACGTTTAACATATTATTAATAAGCTAAATTACTATATATAACTTATCTCTTCTAGATTTTCTAAATGTTCTATATTAGAAAAATTTTCCATTTTAAATTTTCCGTCACTATAACTTATAGTTGTCACACTTGTATTTTGCGGTACAGGATCTATCCAAAATTTATTCAGATCATGTCCTAATACATATCCGAATATAACTTTCAATATCATCCCATGACTGACTACCATGATATCTCCTACTTTATTTTCTGCTACTAATTTTTTTAATCCTTCAATAGCTCTTTTTTCTACTTCTATAAAAGACTCTCCAGCAAAATCACTAGGATCATATTTTATAGCATCTGTCCATAAGTTCATAAAAGCTTCTGGATGTTTTGCTCTAAATTTTTCTTTTTCTAATCCCTCTACATCTCCAAATCCCATCTCCATAATTTCAGAAAGCTCCAAAATTTCTATATCTTTTTTCCCTTTTAATATTTTTGCAGTATGAAGTGCTCGTCCTTGAGGACTGGTATATATCTTATTAAAATCAACATACCTTAGTTTTTCATAGAGAAGTTCCGTCTGCTCTACTCCTTCTTCAGTCAATGGTGAATTAAGATGTCCTTGTAATTTTTTTATAACGTTCCATTCGGTTTGCCCATGTCTAACAAAATGTATTCTTAACATAACTTACTCCCTTTTTTATAAATGAATTTCTTATATTATATCGGGTTTTTCCTTTTTTGTCACTCTTTCTAAACTCCTTATAGTAATAAAACTCTCTTCTATTAATCTGCTCTCACTTTTAAATTAGCACATATCACACTATCAGGATTTAAATAAAAATTTCCATTTATACACCTTATTCTAGGTAAAGAAGTGCTCCCAAATATACTATAGCTTACAGACAAGAGTGCTTCTACATATATACATTCTTTCCTTACACATACATACTCCCTTTCTATCTCTATTCTTTCCTCTTCCCTAGGTATTTTCAGTTCTGCCATCTATTCCTCCCTAATTTTCATCTTCAATATAAAAAACTAACCGCAAGAAATCTAATAAATTTATAATTTTCTAAAAAAAAGATCCAATATATACTGGATCTTTTGATTCTATATTAACTGCTTATTAACCTAATATTTCGTATCCTTCTTCAGTTAATTTTTTTACTATTTTATCAGTATGTGTTTTATCAAAAGTTTCTAGAGTAAGCTTTACTTCTTGCTCTCCTATCGCAAGCGAGTTTTTATACATTGTTTGATTTAAAGTTAAGATATTTGCCTTTAATTCGGCTATTAATCCTAATAATTTAGTCATCTCTCCTGCTTTATCCACTAATTTTACCATTAATGTAAATCTTCTGTTTTCACCAATCAACGCTTTGTTAATGATTCTTTCCATAAGGTTAACATCTAAGTTTCCACCAGATATTACAGATACTATATTTTTACCTTTAAGATCTAAATCACTGTTAAAAAGTGCTGCTACCGATACTGCTCCTGCTCCCTCTGCTACTATTTTATCTTTTTCAAGTAATAATAATACAGCTCTAGCTATCTCAGTTTCTGTAACAGTTACAAATTCATCTACATTCTCTTTGATGATCTCATAAGTTAAATCTCCTGCTCTTCTTACAGCAATCCCATCAGCTATTGTAGCTTTTGTATCTATTGTATATACTTCTCCCTTTTCAATTGCGCTCTTCATACAAGGTGCATTGGCTGCTTCTACACCGATTACTTTTACACTTGGCTTAACACCTTTTATAGCAGTCGCAATTCCAGATAAGATTCCTCCACCACCAATTGGTACAAGAACTACGTCTACGTCTTCTAATTGATCTAAGATCTCAAGTCCTATGGTTCCTTGTCCTGCTATTACAAATTTATCATCGAATGGATGTAAAAATGTCGCTCCAGTTTCTTTTTGGATCTCACAAGCTTTTGCATAAGCATCATCATATACAGAACCATGTAACACTACTTCTGCACCAAAATTTTTAGTTGCTGCTACTTTTGATAGTGGTGCGATCTCTGGCATCACTATAGTTGATTTTATTCCTAACTTAGTTGCACTTAGTGCGACTCCTTGAGCATGGTTCCCAGCTGATGATGCAATTACTCCTGCTTCTTTTTCTGCATCAGTTAAGTTACTTATCTTATTAAAAGCGCCTCTAATTTTAAATGATCCTGTTAACTGAAGATTTTCCGCCTTCAAATAAACTTTTCCACCTGTTATCTTACTTAATTCTTTACATTCTAATAAACATGTCTTTTTTATAACCGGTTTCAAAACCTTCTGTGCTATTTGAATATCTTCTAATCTTACTTTATGCATAATCCAATCCCCCGAATAATTTTTTTAGTATTAAACTCTATAAAAGTATTATATAACTAAAGGTTGAAAAAATGCAACATTTTTCGTTGAAAAATATCATTTTTTTATACTCTTTTATGTTAAAGCTCTATTTATTTGTTCTATTTCTATTACAAAATCATCGTTTTCTAATATATCTTCCTCTAATAATTTATTTTTTATCATATGGTAAGTCTCTTCTCCTAGAACGTTTTTTAAAGTTTCTCCATAGGTAACTATAAAGGGTTTAAAATCTTCTTCAAGAAAACCATTTGGATTTTCTCTTCTAAAGATTGGACTCATGGCAAAATCTATATTTATACAAGATTTTGTATAAAAGTTCTCTATAGTGAAATTATTAGTGAAATCATCAGGCAATGTGAAATAAAGAGTATTTGTCTCTTCATCTAGGATTATCTCTAATGGCCATATACTACATATAAGTGGTTTATTCTCTATAATTTCCTTGGGATTCATATTTTTATCCAAACAAATCGAGTGTAGAGAGCAGAGAGTCTGACCATTTTTAGGAGTATATGCACAAGCACATAGATCTATTTCATTTCCTATATATTTAGAAGGAACTAGTACTTCTTCTTCTAAAATCATATCTTCAATTTCATCGCTATCATTTCCTAATTCTTCCAATATATCTAGAGTTTTTGTAAGCTCATTGTAACGATCTTTATTTTCTAATATAAATTTTCTAATTTTTTTATTAAATATTGCTGGAGCATCACCACAACAGTGCTCAACACAATTAAAGCAATCAAAATTAGTTAAATTTGCAAACATGGCATAATCTATAATGGCATTATATTCTTTTCCCTTTAAGGCAACTTTAGTTTCTATAGTATCTATTCCACTAAAATATTTTCTAATTCTTTCTTCTTTCTCTTGACTAACTATATCTAATCCACCTTTTGGATGGTCTATAAATAAAAAATATTTCATTGTTTTTCTCCTTTTTAAATAATTTCAATTTTAATTTTTTTGATACAACTCTCAGATCTTTTTTTCGTGTCATTCGTGACTAGTTTTTATAGATTGGTGTTCATTGGCTTCTAATTGTTACCTTCCTGTCCACTGGATCAGGTCCCGTGTGTTTTCAAAACTCTCACCATTTAAAAAATCTTTTGGATTTTTTAAATTTCCACATATTGCAGGATGATTATGTTCTATTATTTGAGATTTTTTTATATACTTTTTATATTTTAGAGCTTTTGCTCCCCAAAGTAAAAATATAAGATTACTATTTTTTTCCTCTATAAATCCCATAAGTTTTTCTGTAAAATTTTTCCATAATTTGATATGACTCCCAGAATTTCCTATCTCCACTGTCAATGCAGTGTTTAGCAGTAGTACTCCTTGAGACTCCCAAGATTTAAAAAGTTCATTAGGAGGTAATACGTCAAATACTTTATTATTTATTTTATCTCTCAACATATCTATTGTAGGAACCTCTCCTACATAAGTTTTATAAATTAATTTCATTATATTTTTTAACGAGGTATTTACCTCTTTATCCATCCATGAATTCTTCTCTACCTCAAATGCAAGTCCTGTAGCTACTCCCTTTTGTGGATATGGATCCATAGCCAAAAGAACTATCTTTACTTTATTAAGATCACTTCTAAACACCTTAAATATATCTTTTTTAGTAGGAGTATAGTTAGTTATCGATTTCATTATTTTTTCTATTTCTTGTATTATCTCTAAAGTAAAAAATTCATGATAACTATCATGAATTTTATTATCTTCTAAAAATTTATTTTTTTCTAAATTCAAATCTTCCTCCATTTTTTACTATATATTTTTTCATGAATTCTCCTTGAATTTCTGGATATGTTAGATTAGTAGGAATTTCTTCCACTAAAAATTTATCCTCCATCTCAAAATTTGGCAGATCACCAAATTTATTTATTACAGCCATAAAAACACTACCATAATTCAAGTCACCATTTTCTTCTACACTATAATCAGATAGATAAGTCAGCTCAAAACTAGTTGCACCACTTTCTTCATATAATTCCCTCTTAGCTGCCATTTCTGCTGTTTCACCTTTTTCAATATGTCCCCCAGGTAGTTCGAGTGTATCTCTATCTTCATGTTTAACTAAAACTAGTTTCCCTTCATATAAGGGGATAATTACTGAATATTTTTTCTTATCTACTGCATTTTGATTATAAAAATTTATTTCCATAAAAGCCTCCCTCATCTCTAAATTATAGTTTTTTAAAATATACTTAGATCCAATTCTTTTGACAGATCTTCTAATATACCATCTCCACCTATAGAATTCCCTTTTTTATCTAGAGCTGGGCCATATATTCCTATTCCCATTTTGTTTGGAAGAACCGACATTATTCCTCCTCCTACTCCACTTTTAGATGGTATGCCTACTTTTAGAGCAAATTCACCCGATCCATCATACATGCCACAAGTCATCATCAAAGATTTTACAACTCTAGCTTGATAATCTGATATTATTTTTTCTCCAGTAGATAGCCTACCATTTCTAGCTAAAAACATTCCAACCATAGCCAGATCAATGGTAGTTACTTCTATAGAACATTGCTTAAAATACACATCTAGACTATCTTCTACAGAGGACTCTATCACTCCTTGGTCTTTCATAAAGTAAGCCATAGCTCTATTCTTATTTCCTGTTCTATTTTCCCCTAAATATATCTCTTCATTATATGTCAATGTATCATTTTCCGTTACCAATTTAAAGAAATCTAGTAATCTCTTAAATTTGCCTTCCTTGTTTTCTCCTTTTATCATAGATGAAACTGCTATAGCACCAGCATTTATCATGGGATTATAAGGTTTTTTTATGATGGCGGTCTCCAACCTAATCATAGAATTAAAAGCATCTCCTGTAGGCTCAGTTCCTACTTTTGAAAATACATAATCTACACCATTATCTAACATTGCTAACATAAGGGATATAGGTTTAGATACACTTTGGATAGTAAATTTTTTATTGTAATCTCCATATACATATTTATTCCCATCCATATCCAATAGACATATCCCCAAGTCTTCTTTTTTTGCTTTTTCAAGTCCAGGTATATAGTTTGCTACATTTCCAAATTTTGTTTTAATTTTATTTTGTTTTACTATTTTGTCTAAAAAAACTCTCATCTCTCTCCCTCCCGGGCATTCTATTTATTTCAAAAAAAATCAATATCAAAATTGACGATTCTTTTATTTACCTAGAGTTTACCACATCATCTATTAAAATAAAAGCTAATACAACTTTCTTCAGAGATGTTTTAGAGTAAATAAATTTTCATTAAAAATATACAGTTTTAAAGGGATAAAAAAATACTGAACTTGATTTTTATTAAAAAATGTTATAAAGTATTATACGTAAGTTTTTTATATTAGTATAAAAAACTATAATCGGAAAATAAATTATAGATAGCAAAAGGAGAAATAAAATCATGAAAACTTTACCAAATTGTCCAAAGTGTAATTCAGAATATACATATGAAGATGGAAATCTTATGGTCTGTCCTGAGTGTTCATATGAGTGGAATCCAGAGGTTGAAGCAGAAGAAAATGCAGAAAAAGTATACAAAGACAGTAATGGAAATATTTTAGTAGACGGAGATACCGTTAGTGTAATCAAAGATCTTAAAGTAAAAGGAAGTTCTCTTGTAGTAAAAAAAGGAACTAAAGTAAGAAATATAAGATTAATCGATGCAGACCATGATATCAAATGTAAAATTGATGGTATCGGATCTATGGAATTAAAAACTGAATTTGTAAAAAAAATATAAATTTTTAATCTTCTTAATTAATTAGAGTAATCATCTTATTAATTAGGAAGTTTTTTTATTTTATAAAATAAAAAGGAAATATAAGTTTAATGTGTAGATTATAATTAGAATAGGAATTTTAAAAATTAATTAGGAGTGATTGTTATGTCTAAACGTTATCATGAAAAATTTATTGCTTATATCAAACATCTACTTGAAGTTGAAAAAAAATCTATAGAAAACATTTCTAAGAAAACAGGAATTCCTATGGATGATCTAAAAAAATTCCACGAAGAAGATGACATTGCCAGCAAATTTGAATATGACAAATTAATTGAAGCATTTGATCCAGACAAAAAAGATGATAAAAACAAAACGGAATAAAGTAATTAAAAACTATACGATTCCCAAATAAAAAAAAGCTAAAGCTTCTTCACCCCCCTGCCCCCATCT
>NZ_JBATVM010000049.1:0-2372 GCF_049671765.1 Psychrilyobacter sp. | reverse complement strand
TAAAACTCCTACAGATTTTCTATATCAGTTTTCCATATCCACGGTTGTTTTTTTATTAGACCGTCAGCAAATGGTATATGAATCGAAACTATCACAGATAATAGCAATAACTGCTGATACCATAATAGAGGTATAATCTCAAAAGGAGTTGCTTTCCCTCCTGCAAATCCTACTAAAATTAACATCTGTGCTCCATAAGGGATAAATCCTTGAGCTATACAAGAAAAAATATCCAGTATAGCGGCACTTTTTCTTGGATCGACTTCATATTTTCTACAAAGTTTTTTAGCTATTGAACCATTTATAATTATAGCCACAGTATTATTAGCCACTGCTATATCCGTAAGCCCTACCAATGCACCAATTCCTAATTGGGCTGTTTTAGGACCTCTAATACTCTTTTGTATTTTTTCAAGTAACCACTGTATGCCTCCGGCTTTAGTTACCATAGCAGCTAATCCCCCTGTAAGAAATGAAAGAAGAAAGATCTCATTCATTCCCACAAACCCATTATAAACTTCCTTTGAAAATGTAAGAATAGTGAAGTTTCCATAAATAAGTCCGACTACACCAGAAAGAGCAATCCCACCAGTTAAAACAATGAAAACATTCATTCCAATTAAAGAAAATACTAGTACAAAAAGATAAGGTAAAATTTTAATTAGACTAAAATCATAGTTTTGAACTTCGGGTAAAATTTCAGGTCTACCAAAAATAATCAATAGTATAATAGTAAAAATAGCCGCAGGAGCTGTAATTAAAATATTAATTCTAAACTTATCTTTCATTTCTACACCTTGGGTTCTAGTAGATGCAATTGTCGTATCGGAGATTATTGAAAGGTTATCTCCAAACATAGCTCCTCCCATAACAGCAGAAAGAACTAGTGGAAGAGATAATCCTCCTTTTTCAGCTAATCCTACAGCTATTGGAGCGATAGCAACAATTGCACCTACAGAAGTCCCTGTAGCTGTAGAAATAAATCCAGCAATAATAAATAATCCTGCTGCAATATATTGTGTCGGTATATAAGTAAGTCCTAAATTAACAGTAGAATCCACTCCTCCCATGGCCTTTGATACTCCAGCAAATGCACCAGCAAGAAGATATATTATACACATGATTATTATATCCTCATGGCCACATCCCTTTACAAAAGTACTAAATTTTTCATTAATTGTTCCTTTAAAAAGAATAAAAGCAGTGATAATCCCAGCAAATGCAGCTATAGGAGCAGGCAGTTGATAAAATGCTAATTCTACCCCCTGAGATTGAAGTATCAATCCACTTCCTAAATAAATTCCAATAAAAATAAAAAAGGGTACCAAACCCTTAAAGCTTACCTTAACGTTTTCTTGTTTCATTTTTTCCTCCAAATTTTTTATTTTTTTATGCAACAAATCAAATATGACTTGTCTAACTTTTATATCTTTTCATTATTTATGCACCCTATATATATACAATACTTTTTCTATATAACCAAATCCCACACACCCATTTTTTAACTTAAAAATTATTTTAGAGTTTTTTTCCCTTTTCATATTAGTTTTTTACTTCCCACAGAAAAAAATTCTCTATCTACTTGACAGTTTCTACACCACTATGAGAAACTTTAGTATTAATATTTTAAAATAAAAAGGAGGAAAACCAATGTTTAATACAAATGAATATTTTGAAGGTAAGGTTAAATCTCTTAGTTTTGAAAATAATGAAGGCCCTGCAACAATAGGAGTTATGGCTCCTGGTGAGTATAAATTTGGGACATCTAAAAAAGAACATATGACAGTTACTTCTGGAAAAATGACAATAAAACTACCAAACTCTGAAAAATGGGTAGAAATCCATACTGGAAATACTTTTGAAGTAGAAGCAAATAGTTCATTTTTAGTAAAAGTAGAAGATGAAACATCATACCTTTGTCTATATAGATAATAAACAAAAAACAATAAAAATGAGGTGCTATCAAAATTAGATAAGCCCTCATTTTTATTAAATAATTTTATCAGTTCTACTTTTGACTTATCTTCTCAAGAACCTCTTCTAATTCCTCATCCATATAGACCATATCTAATAGATCATCTATCCACGAATATTTCCCTTGGATCTGTTTTATAATATCTATTGCTGCAGCTTTTACTATATTTACCTCACTCCAAATTGCGTGATTTAAAAATCTTAGATCATTTTCATCGGCTTTTTTCAATCTGTCTATTGTGTCCATACATGTATCACAGATGTGTATACATCTGTCATAATCTGGTTCTACCTCTATTTTTCCAACTTCAAATATATTTAATTTACGACCTGTTTCACCACATAACTCACATGTCGATTTAGATCTTCTTACTAATGTTTTTCCAAATAATGATACC
>NZ_JBATVM010000048.1:0-11039 GCF_049671765.1 Psychrilyobacter sp. | reverse complement strand
CCTCCTACTCCTCTAAATATTCACATACTTCGCTGATACTTTCTTTTAATTTATTTATACTGCTTGAATGAACTCTTATTAATTTTATATCATTTTTCTTACAGACTTTGTTACACGAGATCGAAAGCTTGTGACTTACTGTATTTGTAAACATTATACAGGCTTCACAATTTTTTATTTTTTTCTCAAAATTAGGACAATTCTGATTATATATTTTACATTTGAGATTATTTTTCTTCATCAGGCCTTTGTATTCAAATTCTATCCCTTTTACTCCTCCAATTATTGCTATCATAACTCCTCCTAATTTTTTTAATTTAATTTGAAAGTCAAACTATATGCTATCCATTATATATGATAAAGAAAACATTTGCAAATTTATTTGATAAAAAATAAATAAATCCGTGTGATCTTCCATTCTGACTATATCTAATCTATGTTCTATTCTTATATATATCATAGATTTAATCTCTAAATTCTATTTTTATTGAGTAAATTAATAATATTTTGTTGATTTTCGTTGTGAGTATAACTTTTTTATACAATAAAAAAAGGAGCTTTCTAAATAGAAAGCTCCACAATAATAATATTTTTACATAAATGCAGTATAAAAAATAAATAAAAAGTGTGCAGAAGATCCAGCTACCAATCCAGCTATAGTGTGACTAAATATAGCCTTACCGGTCAAATTTCTAAACTTTAAACTATCCATCATAGCTACATGAGTACTCAAATAACCACTCCAGCACATTCCCATTGCTGTAAATACTGCAATCTCATTTCCACCAATTAATTTATCTCTCAAAAGCTGAGGTACTAAACTTATAGCCGCTCCCACTGCTCCTAAAGATGTAATAGGGAAAGCTAGTGCTTCTGAATGCTGAAACCCAAATATAGGTGTAAATATAAATGATAATTTATCCCCTATAAATGGTAATAATTTTATTCCTTCATAGGCTGCACCAGTATACCCATCTGGACTAGGTCCATTTGTCATCATCATTACCATGGTGCAGATAATAAGAACCCCTGGAATTATTTCTAGCCCCATCTTAACTCCTGTTTTCCCACCTTCTAAAGCAGCTTCTAGTGCTCTTCCAGTGACACTTCCATCTCTTACTTCACGGTAATTTAGGATGTCTGCATTGGAGTCATAGTTATTATTTCCATCAATATATTCCTCTGTCCCATATAATTTCTTTGTAAACATCAACATAAGATTCACACTTACTATACTTCCTATAAAAGCTCCAATATTCCCAATAACTACTGGCACTATCAAACTTTCCCCTGCTATACTACTCTGGGCTACCATGAAAGCTGAAACTACTAATCCCATCCCAAAAGACGTTCCTAAATTAGTAAGAGCTGGTAATTGAAATTTTTTAAAATATTTTCTAAATCCCTTATCTTCTGCTAAAGTTATAACTGCTGGATTATCAGATAAATACGTAGTAATAACTCCTAAAACAGCTGCACCTGGCATATTATAAAGTGGCTTCATGAGCGGTGATAAAACTCGATTAACTATGGATATTACTCCAAACTCCGACAGCACTCCGGCTAATGCTCCAGCTAAAACAGCTATTCCCATTATGAAAAACACCGTATTTAAAAGTAAATCATGAGTAGTTTTCATTATCGTGTTGATCATGTTTATCCCACCCATTATATTGGCTGTGTAAAACACCCCTCCAATAATTAATAAAATTGCAAGTATCCCTTCCAAACTAATGGATTTTTTGTATTTTTTTTTCATTTTTCCTCCTATTTTTTTACAAAAAAAATCTTCCTACTAAATAAGATACACCATTGTGAACTTATTAGCAAGAAGATATTATATTTCTACTACAGTTTAGAGTATTCTACAGCTAATTTTGCTGCTAATTTCGCATTGTTATAAACTAACTCAATATTTGATTCTAATGAATCCCCACCTGTTAATTCTTTTACTTTAGCTAGTAAAAATGGTGTACTTTCTTTTCCTTTTATTCCTAATCTTTCCGCTTCTTCTACAGCTTTATTGATAGCATTAGTAATCACATCAAAATCCATCTCATATTTTTCTGGAATTGGATTAGCTATTACAAATCCTCCATTTAAGTGTAGATCCCATTTAGCTTTCAAAGCAAGTGCTAATTCACTTGGGTTCTGGACATTATAATCTACTTTAAATCCACTTTTTCTAGTATAAAAAGCAGGTAATTCATCCGTTTGGTATCCTACTACAGGAACTCCCTTAGTCTCTAAATATTCTAAAGTTAAGTTTATATCTAGTATAGATTTTGCTCCTGCACAAACTACAGCTACGTCTGTTCTTCCTAACTCTTCTAGATCAGCAGATATATCAAAAGTTGTTTCTGCACCTCTATGCACTCCTCCAATACCACCAGTCGCGAATACTTTGATTCCTGCAATATTAGCTATTATCATTGTTGAAGCTACAGTAGTTGCACCATCCAGTTGCTTTGCAATAATAAACGGAATATCTCTTCTACTAGTTTTGATAACTTTTTCTCCAGCTTTTCCAAGATAATCAATTTCTTCTTTTGTTAATCCTACTTTTAGCCTACCATTTAAGATTGCTATGGTTGCTGGAACTGCTCCACCCTCTCTAATTATATCTTCCACTTTAAGTGCTGTTTCTACATTCATAGGATAAGGCATTCCATGGGAAATAATAGTTGATTCCAATGCTACTACTGGTTTTCCAGAATCCAATGCCACCATAACTTCAGTACTGATATCTACATACTTTTCATAAATTAACATAATATACTCCTTTTATTATAAAATTATTTTATTATTTTTAAATTTTAAATTTTCTATTGTTTTTTTTACCAAACTAGATGTCATATTTGGATTTATTGTCTCCTCACAAGATATTGCCAAAATAGATGCTCCAATAGCAAACCTTATCTCTTCCTCTATATCTTTATTATTAAATAGTCCATAAGTTAACCCTGCTACAAAAGCATCTCCTGCTCCTGTGGCTCCTACCATTTCCATTGTAGGGGGGACTATAATTCCCTCAATATTTGGGGTTTTATAATACACTCCATCTGCTCCTAAAGTGATAAAAACATTTATTACACCCTTATCCACAAAGTATTTCCCAGCTTTTTTAAGGTCTTCTTCATTATTTATAGCTATTCCAGACAAGACTTCTGCTTCCATCTTATTAGGTTTTATAGTATGAAAATAACCTACGAATTCCTTTATATTTTTTGCTTTACTTGCAGATACCGTATCTAAAATAAATGGTACATTATAAGTATTTATCAAATATTCCAAAATTTCTGGAAGATTAGCATCTACTATACAAAATTTTGAATTTTTAATGATATAATCATTCTTTTTTATATAGTCTATATCCATATTTTTTAAAATATCCATATAAGATATAGCCACATTCATATCTCTTTTTTCATCTAATACACAAAGGTAAGTAGAAGTACTCTCCCCCTTGACTACCAAAGTATTTTCCATATGAAGGTCTATCGATTTAGCATGAGCAAGAATTCTTTTTCCATTCTCGTCATCTCCTACTACACTTAAAAATTTAGTCCTTACGCCTAGCCTAGTAAGATTTTCTGCAATATTTCTTCCTACACCACCTAAAGATGTTTTTACACTTCCTGGATTGGAATCACCTAGAATAAGTGTATCTTTAGGACAACCTTGAATATCAATATTTGATCCTCCAACCACACAGATATATGGTTCTTCTTGAGATAAAACATATCCCTTCCCCCTAATAACATCTTTTTTCATAAGGTTACTTATATGAACTGCCACAGAAGACCTTGTGATTTCAAGAATTTTTGCTATCTCCTCTTGGGAGATCATGGGGTTGCTTTCAATTAATTTTAAAACTTCCCTTTCCCTATTAGTCATAACTACTCCTTAATTAATGTTTATTTCTTAACATTAGTTTAATATACATCTATGGTTTTGTCAACTATATTTTATCCGATATATCCAGTGACATCTTCAAAACTACATCTCTTAGGGCTATCTCTGTCAATTCTTTCTTAGATTTTAATTTTCTTACATAGTTCTTTCCACTTTGAGCTTTAGGAATATTTCCTGAAAAAGTAGACCATTTATAGTTATCTTCTCCTATTCCATCAAATGTTCCTGATCCTATGATTTCACCAGTAGAAGTATCTTTCATGATATATGTAAAACTAACTTTTACATTTGCCGACTTATAAAAATCATGCTTAAAATATGTTTTTCTAATGTTTTTTACTACAGGGCCATTTTTAGTATTAACAACATACTGCTCCGACCAAGTTAAAGGTGTTACAGATTTTTTTATAGATTCAGGAGTTCTGGTTATGTAATTTAAATCTATTTTTATTCCTGTATTTATTATATTATCTGCTTTATTGTTTTTCCATGCATATACAAACTTTTTATCATCTAAAGGTACTAACCTTATAAGAGTTCTTTTTTTACCCTTAGCAATATTTGCCTTTACCTGACTTTCTAAATTATTTTTGTATATAGTAGGAGTATTTTTAGAAAATTTAATCATAGCTTTAACTAAAGCCTTTTGATAGGCTTTTTCACGATGATCTACAATATCTTTATACTTCGGTGATAACTCTACACCTCTTTCATAAAGAAAATATTTTTCTCTTTTTTCTTCCCTATTTAACTTTCTCTCCTCTAATTCATTTCCTGCACTATAGTATACTTTACCCATTGTTCCTTTTAATTTATATAGCTCTTCAATTGTTGGTATTTCCAGACTCAACCCTAGTTTTTGATGAACAAGATCATCTGCATAGTAGTAGTTATTTTTTAACTTTAGAAGATCTTCATAAGCGTAAGCTTCTAACTTATAATCAGATACTTTTTGATATTCACCTATTTTTTCAACAGCCTGGGTTAATGCTTGGGGATAAACGTTTCTATAATTTACCATTCCATCTAGATAGTTAGGATTTATTTTTATAGCATCATTTAATAAATAAGATGCTTTTATATAGTTCCCCCTATCAACCTCAGAGATTGCTTTATTATTTATCCTCTCCTCCACATTACTACATCCTATGAGCATCAACCCTAACAATAATATAAATATCAACTTGTTCTTTTTCATTTCTACCTCCTAATCACTTATTTTTTATCTGTCTAAGTGCAACTTCAAGTTTCTTTTTATAGTATACCAAAATATTCTATTTATTCATAAAAAGTAACGTGACGTTGCATCCAAATAATCACAATTCCAATTTTTATAATCTATTATTTGTTCTGCAAATTTTGTGATTTCCTAGATAATAAAAAACAACGTAATATTCTATCTAAATAAAAAATGATCCCTACTTTAATATAGAAACCATTTTTTTAACCACTTGTTTAAATTTTAATAACCTAACCAATTCCCATTTCCATGACCGTAAAAATATACTACAATAAATATACTCGATATTGCCATAAGATAGATAGCATCAATTAATTTTAAAGGTATATTTTTATAGTGTGTTCTTTTATTAAATCTATCAAAGCCTCTTCCTTCCATTGCAATAGCAACTCTTTCTGCTCTCCTAATATTTGTAGCAAGAAGAGGTATAGGAAGTGAAATTTTCTCTTTAAAAGTTTTCTTTCTCCCACCAAGTCTAATATTTCTTGCATGTTTTATCATATTCATATCATTTTCCATCATTGGAAAGAATCTAAAAGCTACCATAACACCATAAGCTAATCCTGGATTCAATTTTAAATTTTGCATAAGACTCATCAACATTCTATTTGGATCTATATTAAATAAAAAACTCATTGCTAATGATCCAATAATAACTATCCTTAAAAATAGTTTCAGACCTAAAATAAAATTATCATATGAAAAACTATCACTAAAATTTCCACTTCCCCACAATAAATTAGTTATAAATACTCCCACTCCAAACAATAATAACGGCGATACTTTTAATAAACTTTTTTTAGTTAAATTCCCTTCAATCATTGCAACTATTAGAGTGAATCCTAATATTAAAAAAAGCCCTCCTACTGTAAATACCATAAATGAAAGTATTACTCCCAATAAATTACATATTAATTTTATTATTGGATTTATCTCTTTGAACATGCTTTCACCTTCCTACTATCACAAAGTTTTGTATCTTTTCTTATAATTTTTGCCTCTTCTAAAAAATTTCTATTTTCAAATAGATCTTTTATAGGACCAAAATATGAGTTTTTCCCTTCTTTTAATACCAGTGCTTTTGTGGCATATTCTTTTACAATATTTAGATTATGGGTAATCATAATTATTCCCATCCCTTTTTTAGCTAACTCCTTTATTTGAACCATTAATTCTCTAGTATTAAAATAATCCAAACCAAAAGTAGGTTCATCCAATATTAAGACCTTGTGTTTTTTAGATAACATTATCGCTACAGATAATCTTCTTTTTTGTCCTCCAGAGATAGTAAATGGATTTTCATTTTTTACCCCTTCTAAGTTATATTTTTCTAAAATAGCATCTAAACTTATCTCTTCTCCATGAATCTCTTTAAAAAGTTCTATCTCATCTCTCACTGAATCTTTTATAAATTGATGCTCAGGATTTTGAAAAACATAGGTTAACTCACTATATAATTTTTCTTTGGATATTTTTTTTATATTTTTACCTCTATAAGTTATCTCACCACTAAATTTTGATTCCATTCCACCTAATATTTTAGATAAAGTAGTCTTTCCAGCACCATTTTTTCCTAACAGTGCTATAATTTCCCCTGCGTTTACATCAAAGGAAATATCATTTAATATTTCTTTTTCTGCATAACTAAAATTTAAATTTTTTACTTCTAAAAGTTTATCAGTTTTATTTAAAAACAAATTATCATTATAGGTGCTTATTTCATTTCCTTCTACTTTTTTAGAAAGTCCAAGTTCTATTAAGATCTCTCTATTTTTATTCAAAAAATCTTCTCCGTTACTGTCGACTCTTATAGTTCCATTTTTATCTATAATAATTGCCCTTGTTATCGTATCTAACCATTCCTCAAAATTATGCTCCACAAGAAGGTATCCAGTATCAAGAGTGGCAATCAATTCATTTATCTCACACCGTCCTAAAGTATCTAGATTTGCTGTTGGCTCATCGAGTAATAACATCTTACTTTCTACAGCTAATGAAGAACCTATAGCTACTTTCTGCTGTTCTCCCCCAGAAAGATTTAGTAGCATCTCTCTTTTTTTATCCTCTATCTTTACCTGTTTTAATACTTTTTCTATTTTTTCTCCTATTTGCTTAGAAGGAGTACAAAAATTTTCTAGTGAAAAAGCTATCTCATCTTCAGGATACATCGTACAAAATTGACTTTCTGAATCTTGAAAAACTATTCCAAAAATTTTAGCTATCTCTATAGGGGACATCTCTTCTATGTTTCTACCATCAATAGTAATCTTCCCACTTGTTTCCCCTAGATTATTTCTTTGGATAATACCAAGAAGGCAAAGTAGGAGACTACTCTTTCCATATCCACTTGGTGAAAGTAAAAGTATCTTTTCATCAGTATCAAAACTTAAATTGATATTTGAAAGTGTTTCTTTCTTATGTCCATAATATTTTAAACTAAAATTTATTAATTCTACCCTAGCCATTGAATTTTAGCCTCCTCTCTCTTCCTAATGAAAATGTGTTTAAACTACCTGTTGATGCTAGAGTATCAGCTACCATTTTACCACCATATCCACCTATCAAACCACCTGAAATCACTCTAACTATTAACATCATTACAATCATCTTTATAGGTAAATGAGAATATCCATACATAAAATATGAATATACAAATGTCCCTAAACTAGGAAATATTCCAGCTAAAACTAAAACAAATGTATTATACTTCTTATAACCTGTTACTGTAAAAGCTAATTCACTAGAAGCTCCTTGAATTGCTGCACCTATTAACATAGTTACTCCTACTGGCGTTCCTAATAAAACCTCTGACATAGCTGCCATCATCTCACCTAAAAAGGCACATCCTGGTTTTCTAATTATATACATACTAGTTATTGCTGCCATGAACCATATACCGTATACTATATCTGTTCCAATAGGCCCAAATATTGCATTAAATATTCCCCAAGCTCCTACACCAGCAATATAAATAACTGCATATGCCATTGATAGTACTGCCATGACTACTATCTCTCTCATATTTAGTTTATTTTTCATTATTTTTTCCCCCTAATTTTTTTACTAACAATTTCTTTTACACAACTTTATTATTATTTTTATTTTATTTTTTTATCTCCTCTCATTCCCATATCCCAAAAAGCTACCTCTAACCTAGTTACTTCCCTAAATATAAACTTTAACTTATCTAATTTCTTCTTACTCAGACCTTCACCATAACTATTTAATTTCTCTACAAATTCAATTGTAGAAGACTTATAATTCTCTCCTCCATACATAAGAATCCATTCTTTATATGGGTTTCCATCTAAAATTGTTTTTTCATCTGCTAATAGTCTTTGTCCTATCTCTCCATATCCAATATAACAAGAAGCAATAGCAATCATTAGATCTAAGTAATCTCCACTCATCCCAACATCTTTCATATATCTAGTATAAGCGATACACTCTATAGATTCTTCCGAATCCTCCAATTCATGAGTGTCTATTCCCCAATCTTTATATTGTCTGTGTAATTCTAGTTCTCCCTCTGTTATCCAAAGTGTACCCTCTAAAGCAAATTGTATCTCTTCTAAAGTTTCGCCTTTATACGCCATCAATGCAAAACATCTTGTATAATGTAATAAATATAGATAATCTTGTTTTAAATAATATCTAAATTTTTCTATATCTAATGTTCCATCCTGAAGTTGGTCTATAAATTCTGGATGGGTATACTCATGCCATACGTCTTTACATGCATATTTTAATTCTTCTAGTAGTGTTTTTTTTTGCTTTATATTAGGTGCTACCATTAATTTTTACCTCCTAAACTAAATTTATACATATGATTAATAGGTCCCTTTCCTTTCCCAAGATCTATCTTACTTGAAATTGCACTATACACATAATCTTTTGCTTTTTTTACCGATTCTTCTATATCTTTACCTAAAGCTAAGTTAGCAGCAATAGCACTAGAAAGTGTACACCCTGTCCCATGGGTATTTTTATTATCTATAAAATCATTTTCAAAATTTTCATATTTTCCATCTTTATAAAGAATATCAATTGCTTTTTCACTAGTCTCAAGATGCCCACCCTTTATTAGGATATACCCCTTATAATAAGTAGATATCTTTTGGCAAGCCATCCTCATTTCTTCTTCATTATTTATCTTAAAGCCACATAATATTTCTGCTTCTGGCAAATTTGGAGTAATTATGGAAGCTAGTGGTAATAGTTCTTTCACAAGAGTTTCCCTTGCATCTTTTTCTAACAATTCATGACCACTTGTTGATACCATTACTGTGTCTAAAACTATATTTTTAGCATTATATTTTTTTAATTTTTCTGATATTACTTTTATTATCTCTTTATTAGATACCATTCCTATTTTTACTGCCATGGGATATATATCTTCAAATACTGCATCTATTTGATCCTCTATTATCTCTTTATTAATATTTTGGATGGATCTTACTCCAGTTGTATTTTGCGCTGTAATTGCTGTGATCACACTCATTCCAAATGTATTATGCATTGTAAAAGTTTTTAAATCTGCTTGTATCCCTGCTCCTCCACTAGAGTCACTTCCTGCTATAGTTAATACTGTATTCATATTTTTTCCCCCACCTAAAAAATTATTTTTTTTGCTAAATCAGATAAAACCTTTGATTCTTTATATGTATCTTCTACACCATATATAGCCGATACAATTGCTACACCTGCTATTCCTGTGTCTTCTAGCTCTAATATATTTGATTTATTTATGCCCCCTATAGCTACTACAGGAATTTTTGAATCTAAAGATAATGCCTTTAAATCGGAATATGAAACATTGTCAGCGTCAAGTTTTGTTTTAGTTGAAAATACTGCTCCTATCCCATAATAATCAACATCACTACTGATGCTTTTTTCTAGATGTTCCCTTGTTTGAATAGATAAACCTATGATTTTGTATTCTCCTAATATCTTTCTAGCTTCTTTAGGAGATATATCTCCTTGGCCTATATGTACTCCTTCACAATTAATTTTTTTACAAACCTCTATATTGTCATTGATGATTAATTTTATTCCCATTTTATCTGTTATTTTTTTTACTTTATTCCCCAATTCAATAAAACTTTCAGTATCTATATTTTTTTCTCTCAATTGAAGTATTGTCACTCCAGCGTCTATAGATTGCTTGATTTTTTCTAAATATTTTTCCAGAGATAAATCTCCTTTGGAAATAACACCATAGAGGAGGAGTTCTTCTCTTTTTAATTTATTTATACTCATAATTTAACACTTCCAAAAATTCTTCAAATTTTATAGATCCAATCTTATCTAGTATATTATTTTTTAATGTACTCAACTCTCTTTTTTTCATATCTTTCGCTGCTATTTCTCCACATACACCCATTATTCCTACTCCATAAATCGTTCCCATAAATATATTTTCTTTATTCCCACCAAGACTTACTCCTAATAACGCACTAATCATACAACCAGTTCCAGTTATATCAGACATTACATGATTTCCATTAGATAAATAAACTACTTTCTCACCATCTGTTACTACATCGATTTTTGAAGTTACAGCAACAACACAATTATGTATCTTTGATACTTTTTTAGCTATTTCAAATATATCTTCTTTAGTTAATTCTTTATCTCCAGCACTGACATCCACTCCATTGATATCATTATTTCCCTTTAATAACCCTTTTATTTCACTAATATTTCCTTTTATTACCGATACTTTAACTTTGGATAATATCTTATCTACTCCATCAGTTCTTAACTTGGTAAACCCATAACCTACTGGATCTAATATTACAGGTATTTCTTTGAGATTTGCTATCTCTCCAGCTCTTATCATAGATTCTATAGTCCTTTCATTTAACGTCCCTATATTTATTAC
>NZ_JBATVM010000047.1:0-4373 GCF_049671765.1 Psychrilyobacter sp. | reverse complement strand
GTTAGAGTAAAAGATTTAAACAATAATTTTATTATAGAAAAAACTTTAAATAATTTTATAGCTCCTAGAGATTTTATAACTCAACATATTGGAGATATAAAATTACTTGCCCAACCTACTATTTTTAGAGACTCAAAAGTATATATAAATTATTTATCTTTGAGTGATAAGTAATAATTTATAAAAAATAAAAAAGATCCTAAAAAATTAGGATCTTTTATTATTATAAGGGTTCAAGTACTCTAGTAAGTGCAGTTTTTAACCTCTAAGTTAAATTACAGTTTTAATAAAATACAATATAGGAGAAGTAAAAAATATAAAAGATATATAATTTTCATGAACAGATATTTCATAATAAATTTTATTTAACCATCCAATTTTTTTTAATGCTTCAACTTCTTGAGTATCCCATTTTATTGCAAAATATCTATCTCTAGGACTATGATTTTCACTTAATTTTAATTCTTCTAAATATTCAATTTCTATTTTTTTTATTCTTTCAAAATCAATATTAAAGTCTAAGTGAGAAAGTTTGGTATACATACTTTGGAGTTTAATATAATGAAATTTTAGTGATAATGCTCTTTCATTATATTTCTGTGTATTAGAATATAATGAAATCATTGTTACAGATACAGATAAAAAAACCATTAATAGATTATAGTCAATTGTTCCTATACTCGCCTTTAACCCTAAAATAGCTAAGCCTATTAAACATAATGAATAAATAAAATTGATGTAATTCCAGCATTTATTTTTTTTTAGTAATTGTTCTGATAAAATTATTCTACTTTTACGAGTTATATATATGTTTCTTTTTAAATTATTATAATAACCTTCTTTCATTTATCGTCTCCTTTGAATTATGATATACTTTGAATGTCTTTTTCTGTTTCTTTTTTTTGAGCATTTACATATTTTTTAAATTCATAGTTAATATCTTTCACATTAAACGATTCAGCTCTTTTCCCTAAATTTTTAATTAAAACGTCTTTCTTTTCTTCAGGAGTATACTTGCTAAAATTAGGGATGTATTTGGTTTTGTCTCTATTATAAATTATTTCATGGAAACTTTTTGAAAATTTTTTAATATTTTCTATTGGAAGATTATGTCGTTTAAATAACTTAATTACTAAACTATCTAATTTATATAGAATTGTTAGGTCTTCTAATTGAGAAAAAAAGAAAAGCCAACCATATTTTTCTTGGTCTTCACTTATAAATCCTGTTATTTTAAAGTTAATTTTATCAATAAAATCAAAAAAGTTTTTATCTTTTTTTAATTTATAGTCATTTAATAAATTTTCTAAGCGTTTTTCCATTTTATTTATTGTGCTAGATCTAATTGTAAATAATTTCCCAGTATACACATATCCAAGATATGAAAATCCATTATTTATCAAACCACTTGAACTTTTAGAACTATTTTCTTTTAGGGGATGAACTTTTAATTTGTAATTATCTTCTAAGTCTTCAATTATAGATTCATATATTTTGTTTATATCTTTTCTTTTACAAAGAATTAAAATGTCATCTACGTATCTAAAGTACTTATATTCTTTATTTTCTAGTTGTTTTTTATCAAAAATTTTTAAATAAATTGTAGATAAAACATTTGAAATTGGTAGTCCTTGTGGAATACCCAGGGTATTTTTATTTTTACATTTAACCCCTATTGAACAAGTCCCAGTAGTAATAGCTTTATTAATTAAGGTTAGTATTTCTTTTTTTCTAATATTTTTACTAAGTATTTTAAATAATTTTTTATGGTTTATTGTACCGTAGTAATTTTCTAAATCTAATTTAATAAAACTATCATATTTGTTTGTTTCTAGTGTTTTTCGAATATCGGATATATATGTTTGAACTAAACTAGTTTTTATTTCATTTTTAAACAATTCATGTAAAACTTCTTTTAATGCTACGAGTGTTATTTTATCTCTAATTGTACATATTGAAACTTCTCTTGGGTTTTTCTTTTTTCCTTTTAAAATTAATTTTTGTCTATAGGTGGTAAAATTATAACTATTATTAAAAACTTTTTTGCTAATAAGAATTATTTCGTCCATTAGTTTACCTTTAAAAATTCGATGATTTATTTTATCATTTCCCACTGCAGCTTTATATTGAACATTTTCATCATATATTCTTAGCAAGTTATTTTTCTTAAATAGACTGTTAAATAGTTGATAAGCCTTCATTTTTTTAACTCCTTAGAAGCCTACTAAAGAAAAAATAGATGGTAAAATTCTTCTAAGCTTTTAAGCCCAGAAGCCTTGGGAAGAGGGATTTTCACAAATCACCTCATTGGTTAGATTACTTTCATATGAAAGTCTCATTGAAATTTAGTTCAATGATAGTAAGCTTCTATTTAACAGAATATCATATTCAAGTATTATATATCAATATATATATTTCCTTGATAAGTAATAGATGAATTTATGGTTGCTATGAAGGGACTATTAATACTTTTGGACCACTGAATGAAAATGGAGAGTATAAGAAGATTAATAATGAGATGAAGCAGATCCATGAGGAATTGAGTTATTCTATCCTTAAACCAGAGGATAGGAGGCAGTTCCATAAATATGAAAACTTAGTTTCAGAGTTAGTATGCATTGTGGAGGAGATTTATTTTAAGATAGGTTATGAGACCTCGGAGTTTCATGGAAAGTTGAGTGAATAAATAAAAAGCCAGGGAAATTTCCCTGGCTTTTAATCTTAAATGTTTTCTACTCTATTTTTTATTACCCAATGAGAAATTTGTTTTAGTATTAAAATTTGTTTTAATGATAAACTTTCACTTGAAATAAAAGTATCGCCCTCTATATTTTTTTTAGAATGGACTATAGAACATCTTGTACTATATATTTCTTTAGACAAAGTCTTATAAAATTTATCAGCATTACTTAAGTTTACAATGTTTTTCTCAACAATATAATCATTTATTTCGTTGTCAACTGAGATCCAATGTTTAAATTTTTCGTAAATGTTTTCAACTTTTAAAAGTAATTTAAGAGAATCTAATTCTTTTAAATTTTCCTTAAATCCTTTAACCGCAGGCATTACTTTATCAAAATTTATTTCACCATTGGTTTGAATTGAATCTTTAATTGTTTGTTTAAATTGTTCTTCATTAACAGTTCTATAAAAATATTCTAATACTTGATAGTAGCTTAAATATTTCATTGTCTTCAAAGTGTTAGAGTTTGCTGAATTAAAATACATAAGTGGTTCTAATTCTAGTTTTTGTTCTGATACTTCTAAATCAAATTCTAAATTTAATCCTTCCGTGTTATTTAATTCATCAATATTTACAGCTTTAAAATTTAAATTTAATTCGTTTGAACATTGGAAAATAATTTTTTCAATTAGTTCATCAGTATTAATGTTTTCATCGACATCAAAAAGTTTTAGGGTTAGTACCTTTTGAGGGTCAACGGAATGTACAAAAGTTCCTCCTTCCATCATAATTTTCAAGTTATTTGTAAGATCATTTATATAAATAGACCACCATAAGTCAGTCATTTCATTAATTCGACCAATTAATTTTCCATTTTTATATAAATCTATTTTACCTATATGTTTAATCTCACTTTCAAATCCTTTAATAATTTTTTTATAAGTTTTACTATCTGATGGCTCAATCAGAGTCTCATAATAACTTCCTACACTTATAGATGCATTTTTGTATTTAAAATATCTATTAAATATACCTATACTAGTATTAGGTAAGAAATCTTCTATTGAATTTACAGATCCAATGATTTCTTTAATCCTTTTAATAATGGACATATCCAAATAGGGGAAAAGGTCTTTTGGATTCTCATCCCAATCTAACACCCATTTTTTAAATTTTTCCATATTTATATAATTTTCTTCATGCATTTCATCACCCTTTTGAACTTTATTTATTTGTTTAGTGTATTTTATCATAAGCAAATAAAAAGCAATACCCTTAACTTTCACCTCTTTATGTGTTAAAACTCCTACAGGAGTTGTTTTTTATGACACAATACAAAAAATACTTAGAAGACAACTATACCAAAGCTACTATTGAAGCTTATTTTAAAGGGATAACTATATTTAATAAATTTTTAAAAGATAGAGAAATAGATAGATCTATTATAAATAAATTAAAAATATATTTGATGGAGGAAAGAAAAGTATCTATTGGATACAAAAATAAAAACACACTAATTTTAGAGTAAAATAAGGCCACTCACGCTACCTTTAAGGCTATTTCTAACCCCCTTAAGGCCACTCAGTGGCCTTATCTTTTTTCTTCTCTTCAATCCCAATGTTTTCAATGGGTTCAAGGCCTTCTTATTTAACGTATTTCCATAGTAAAGGTACACTGTATAGGGTAAGGG
>NZ_JBATVM010000046.1:0-16727 GCF_049671765.1 Psychrilyobacter sp. | reverse complement strand
TTCTTTACCATTGTGAATACCGTATCTACAATATTTTTATCTTTCGATCTTTTAGCTAATATTCCCACTTTCTCCCCCTTTTTATTTATTATATATCAATGACTCCATTTTTTCATATATTTCTAATGTCTCAGTTTCTGATACTTCTCTTTCTTGCCATATTTTTTCTGCTTTTATAGCCTGTCCTACAAGCATTAATAGGCCATTTGATCCTATTTCAAATCCCTTTAGAAATTTAGTTTTTTCAGGATTATAAATAAGGTCTATCCCAGCCTTGTATTCTTTTTTTTCTTCTATATCTAGTATACTACATTCTATGTTAGGATACATCCCACAAGGTGTACAATTAACTATTAAATTTTTCTCAGATATAGATTTCAATTCAGTATAAGAAATAATATTTAAAGTTTTAAAAGTTTTAAAGTTAATTTTAGCTTTCTCTATATCTCTAGTCACTAAGTAATTTTCTCCACCTAGATCTTCTAGACATTTAACTACTGCTCTAGCTGAACCTCCAGCACCGCAGATAAAGTTTTTTTTATCTTTTATTTCTAATTTTAATTTCGTTATTATCATTTTAAATCCATAATAATCTGTGTTATAGCCGATTAACTTCCCACCTTTAGAAATTACAGTATTAACTGCCCCTATTTCTTTAGCTTCTACAGATATTTCATCTAAATATTCTATGATATCTGTTTTATAAGGGATAGTTATATTAATTCCTAATAATTTCCCAGATCTTAATTTTTTTACTACTTCTACAATATTGTTACGTGGAACCTCTATCAATGAGTATTCACCATTGATCTTAAATTTATCAAAAATCATATTATGAATTATAGGAGAATAACTATGACCTAACTTCTCTCCTATTAAAGCATATTTATTTTTCATAACTACCAATCACCTCAAAATATTTGTTTTTTTCCTCTATCTTTTCTATGGTAGGTTTTAATATTTCATAGTTCCCTTCTAATTCTACAAAAAAAATATATTCCCAAGGAGAATTTTTAAGCGGTCTTGATTTTATACTTAACATATTGATTCCATATTCACTAAATTTTCCTAAAACGCTAGAAAGATCTCCAGATTTATTATATGTAGAAAATGCTACCATAATTCTATTATGCTCTTTATTTACAATTAATTTATTTCCAATAACCATAAATTTAGTCGTATTATCTTCATGTGTATTGATATTTTTTGCTAATATATCCAAATTATAGATCTCCGCAGTTTCAGCACTTCCTATAGCACCTTTAGTTACATCATTTATTTCACTTATATATTTTGCACTTATAGCTGTATTATAATATGGTATTTCTTTATAACCTCTCCCCTTTAAAAAAGTTTGAGATTGTTTAAATCCTTGAACATGGGAATAGATTTCTTTAATATCACTTAATTTAGACCCCTTTACCCCTAATAAATTGTGATCTATTTTGAGTTCTATAATATCTATTATGTAGGCATTATATTTTTTCATAAGATCAAAATTATCTGTAATATCACCTGTATAGGAGTTTTCAATAGGAAGTACTCCTACCTCTATCTCTTTATTTTTTAATGCCGTAAATACATCTTCAAAATTTTGATAAGATTTGAGAAGTTCATCTTTATATTTAGTTTTTAGCGCTAAATAACTAAATGATCCTGGAATCCCTTGATATCCTACCACTTTATCTAGTCCTAGAATAGACTCTTGGAAACTTCTAGATATCTTCATATTTCCTTCTAAAAATTTAATATAGTATTTTTTTAATCTTTTATCCGTAACCCTTTTAGAGTTTTTTTCTATAACTACTTTTTCACGGGCTAAATCTAGTACTTCCATCTCCGTACTCTGTTTATATTTTGCTATTCCTTCTACAACTTCCATTCTCTTCACAAATAATTTTGCCATTTCTTCATCTATTTTATTTATTTCAGTTCTCAATTGATCTAATTTTTTCATTTTCACCATCCTAAGATACCACCAAAAAATCTAAAATTCCTATAGCTGCCATGGCTTCTACTACCACTAAAGCTCTCGGGACTATACAGGGGTCGTGCCGTCCTATAATCTTAAATTTTGTTTCCTCATTAGTTTTCATATTTATAGTTTCTTGATCCTTTGATATAGAAGGAGTTGGTTTTATAGCTACTTTAAAATTTATAGGCATTCCATTGGTAATTCCTCCTAATACTCCACCGTTATTATTAGTTTTAGTTTTTACCTTACTACCATCTATATAAATATTATCGTTGGCTTCACTTCCAAATAGGTTGGTTATTCCAAATCCAGCTCCAAATTCTACACCTTTCACAGCAGGTATAGAGTACATCAAACCTGCTAATTGACTCTCAATAGAATTAAAAAATGGATTTCCAACTCCAGGACTCATTCCTATAATTGAACATTCTATTATTCCTCCTAGGGAGTCACACTGGCTCTTTGCATGGAGTATCTTTTCACGACTTAGTTCTTCTAAAGTTTCATCTAAAAATGGGAGCTGCTTCTCCGCTAATTTTTTAAAACTTTCTACATTTAGATCACTTTCACAAAAATCTCTGTCTTGGAGGCCTTTTATACTTTTTATATGGGTTCCTATATAGATTCCTTTACCCATCAATATTTGTTTTGCTACTGCCCCTGCAAATACAATAGGAGCTGTCAATCTACCAGAAAAATGACCTCCTCCCCGGTAATCGTTATATCCATTATATCTTTTATATCCAGTATAATCAGCATGAGCTGGTCTAGCTATATCCTTTATTTTACTATAATCTCTTGATTGTTGATCTCTATTTCTAATTAGTATACTAAGAGGTGCTCCTGTAGTATAACCATTAAAATATCCACTTAAAATTTCAAAAGTATCCGCTTCTTTTCTCGCAGTTGTAAGCTCATTTTTACCTGTAGCACGCCTTTGCAACTCGGATTTTATGAAATCTAGATCTAACTCAATCCCTGCTGGCAATCCATCAATTGTAATTCCTATTCCTACACCGTGGGATTCTCCAAACAGTGATAATTTTATATTTTTTCCCCAAGTTGAACCCATATTTATTTCACCTTTCCCTTTATAGTTTTCTCACATTTAAAATTAATTCTAATTAGAATTAATTTTAATAATCGTGACATCACCAAATTTAAGATTAGAAGAAAGACCGCTAAAGCAATCTTTCTTCTATTTTTAAGTTAAAATCTTAAAGCCATAAAATAAAAGCTAATTTTTTTATTTTTGTGATAATTTGTGTTATTCGTGACTTCAATTTTTTCTTTTTTATCTCTCTATTATTTCTATATTACCATTTAGGCTCTTAAAATCTTCCCAAAAATTTGGGTATGATTTTTTTACTGAATTTGCTCCTGTAAGAACTATAGGTTCTTCACATCTGCTACTAGCTACTGCAAGTGCCATGGCGACTCTATGATCGTTCCAAGCATCTACTTCTACCCCACCCTTTAAGTTCTTTACTCCTTCTATAATCATTCCATTTTCTGTTTCTACTATATTAGCTCCTAATTTATTGAGCTCAGTTGTCATAGAAGTTATCCTATCTGATTCTTTTATTCGGAGTCTACCAGCGTTAATTATTTTAGTAGTCCCCTTACTCAAACTAGCTAAAACCGCTACTATAGGTCCTAAATCTGGGCATTGGCTCAAATCAACTGTTGTTCCTACTGATTGTTTTCCACCTATACTTATTACACTTTCATCTATTGTTAAATCTCCACCCATATCTTTTAATATCTTTATTATCTCTCTATCACCTTGTAATGAATTTGGGTTCATTCCAAGACAGTTGATACCATCATTTAAAAATCCTGCTACTAACCAAAAAGCTACTTGGGAAAAATCTCCCTCTACTCTATAATCATGAGCTTTATATCCTTGATTTCCAGGAACAATAAATTTTTCATAATTTTCATTGATTATTTTAATACCAAATCTATTTAAAATATCTAAAGTTAAATCTATATATCCTTTCGATTCTAAATTAGTAGTTATAATTATTTCAGACTCACCATCTAATTTTGGCAATGTATACAGTAATCCAGTTATAAATTGAGAACTAATGTCTCCCCTTACCTCAAATTTTCCAGATTTTAATTTACCATCAATAGTTAACGGAAGTTCTTCTACACCTCGGCTATATTTTATTCCTTGTTTATCAAATATCTCATGGAATACGTTTAATGGTCTAGTAGTTAGTCTTCCTTCTCCTACAAATATTACTTCTCCATCTGCCAATAGAGATATAGGTATCATAAACCTGATTGTAGATCCTGATTCTCCACAACTTATAGTACTGTTTATCCTCTTTAGCTTCTTTGATCCTGTAATAACTTCATAATCTTCAAATACTTTTATCTCTACACCTAAATCTTTCATAGCTTGAGTTGTTACAGTTATATCGTTTGAAAAATTAAGGTTTGTTATAATACTTTTTCCTTCGGCTAATGATCCTGCAATTATAGCTCTATGTGCTAGACTTTTAGATGGTGGTATCACCACATTTCCTTTTAATTCCTTTGGAATTATTCTGATTTTCATATCTACCCTCCTACCCTACAAAACTCATATTTGTAATTTCTTCTTCTACGACCTTTTTTATCTCTACTTTGCCTATTTCAGATAAAAGTATAAAATTTAATATTCCTGATATATTTTTTTTATCAGTTTTCATAATCTCTATAAGATCTTCTAATTTAACTTTATCCTCTATAGGAAGTTCATATTTTTTCAAAATTTCCTTTATTTTTTCTGATTCACCTATTTTTGTTACTCCTAATCTTTCTCCTAATTTGGTTATCTCATACATACCTATAGAAATTGCTTCTCCATGAGTATACTTACCATAATTATAATATTTTTCAATTGCGTGTCCTAGAGTATGACCAAAATTTAATATCATCCGTAATCCTAGGTCTAGCTCATCTATTTCTACTACTTTTGCTTTTATTTCACAACACCTTTTGATAATTTTTTCTATATCTTCCATAGAATTCTTTAGGCCTTCTTTTTTTAGTAGATAGTCAAAAAATTCATTATCATAGATAGCACCATATTTTATTACTTCTGCCATTCCACTTCTAACTTCTCTCTCCTCTAAGGTTTCGAGAAGGTCAGGGTCAATAATTACCATCTTAGGTTGATAAAAACTACCTACCAAATTTTTCCCCCGACTTGTATCTACAGCAACCTTTCCTCCTACACTACTGTCTACTTGAGCCAATAATGTGGTTGGTATTTGGATAAAATCTAAACCTCTATATATTGTAGAAGCTGCAAATCCAGCCAAATCTCCTACAACACCACCACCAAAAGCTACAAGTAGGTCTCCTCTTTTGATTCCTGCATCAACTATTTTTTCATATACATCAGTCAATATATCAAAGTTCTTACTTTCTTCCCCTGCATCAAAGACTATCTTTGATGCTATATAACCTGATTTTTTTAAATTTCCTATTAACTTATCTCCATAGAGTTTATCTACATTTGTATCAGTCACTACAACTATTTTTTTCTTCTTATAGATCTTTGATATGTATTTTCCGACCTCTTCAAATATTCCTCTTTCTATAAAAATATCATACGATTTCTCATCTAAATTTATATGTAATTTTTCCATTCTTAAGATATCTCCTTTCTCCTTACGGTAGATTTTCTAAACTCTTCTTTAAGGGATTCACTATCTCCTGTTTTTAAAGAATTCTTTATTATATCTAAACTCTCCTCAAATTTTTCTATCTTTTTTATAAGATTTTCTTTATTTCCCATAAATAACTTATCCCATAGTTCTTCATTTATCATAGCTATACGAGTTAGATCCCGGTATGAATCGCCTATAAATACATTGGTATCAAAGTTTTTCTCATCTGAGTTAACTAACGCAACTGCTATTGCATGAGTTAATTGACTGGTAAAAGATATTATTTCATCGTGTTTTTCAGGAGTTATCCGAGAAATTTTCTTAAACCCCATTTTATATGCCAGCATTTCTATGAAATCTAAATTTTTCTCATTATTTAAAGGGTGAGGAGTTATTATAAAGTTAGCTCCGTTAAATATCTCTTTACTCGAATTCCATACTCCTTGCACTTCCTTTCCTGCCATGGGATGAGCTCCCACAAAGTCTATTCCTGACGGAAGTTTTTCTAATATTTTGTCTATCAAATCTCCCTTTACTCCTACTGCATCTGTAATAATAGTATTAGGTTTAAAGTTATTTTTATTTTTATCTATAAATTCTTCTACTAGGTTAGGATAGAGACAAATTACTACTAGGTCACTTTCAGATAGAGGAAGTTTAGGATCTATAAATCCTTTATCTATTATACCTTCAGATTCTGCATAAGAGAGAGCTTTTTCATCTAAATCTATCCCATAAATCGTATCAAATTCGTCTCTCAATGTTTTCGCATAACATCCACCTATTAGTCCTAATCCTACTATACTCAATGTTTTTTTCTTCTTCATAATATTCTCCCTTTCCCCCTCTCCCCCCACTTAATTTAAGAGGGGGAACCAAAGGAGACGTTAATTACATCTTTTTCCCGACTACCTCTAATATCTTACTTACATCTACTACTAATTCTTCAAATTGCTCTGGTCTAAGTGACTGTGCTCCATCACATAGAGCATTTTCAGGATCATTGTGTACCTCTATCATCAGTCCATCTGCTCCTACTGCTGCTGCTGCCATAGCTAGTTTCTTTACCATCCATCTCTTTCCTGTAGCATGACTTGGGTCTACAATTACTGGTAAGTGACTTAATTTTTTTACTGCTAATACTGCACTTAAATCTAGTGTGTTTCTTGTATATTTCTCATATGTTCTAATTCCTCTTTCACATAATATTACTTTTGAATTTCCTCCTGCCATTATATATTCAGCAGACATCAACCACTCTTCGATAGTAGCTGATAACCCTCTTTTTAATAAAATTGGCTTATCTATCTTTCCAAGAGCTTTTAAAAGATCAAAGTTCTGCATATTTCTAGCTCCTACTTGGATTATATCTACTTCTTCAGCATATTTTCCTACTAATTCTACTGACATAATTTCAGTTACTATTGGCATTCCAGTTTCTTTCCTAGCTTCTTTTAATAGGTCTAATCCCTCTAATTCCATTCCTTGGAAAGCATATGGAGATGTTCTTGGTTTGTATGCTCCTCCACGTAATATTTGAGATCCTGATTTTTTTACTGATCTCGCTACTTCTAAAATTTGATCTCTTGATTCTACCGAACAAGGCCCAGACATAATAGTAAAATTTCCTTCTCCAATTTTTATTCCATTTACATCTATTATTGTACTTTCCTCTTGCATCTTTCTATTAGCTTTTTTAAATGGTTCTTGTATTCTTGTTACCTTTTCTACTCCTTCTATTGCTTCAATATCTCTTATGCTCAATTTTGATGTATCTCCTACTATCCCTAAAACTCCATATTCTTTACCTGATATATCCTTTATCTCCATTCCTAAATTTTCAAATACTTTTACAATGTTATTCACTTGATCAGTTGTGGCACCTTTTTTCAATTTAATTATCATCATTTTTCCTCCAATATATCTAAATTTTTATATTACCTTATAAAATAAAAAAACCTGTTCTATATAGAACAGGTTTACAATTTTTTCTAATAAAAAGACCTATATATAAAATATAGGTCTACAATTAAAAATTTTATTTTGACAAATTGCCTTAAGTTTAATAAACCTGTTGGTTATGAAATTGGATTGCTTTTCAATTCATACCAATATCTAAAGCCCTTCATTACCATTTGATTTACCTCCCTAAATTTTATTTGAAATAATTATACTCCTATTGCATCTCTTTGTCAAACCTTTTTTATTTTTTTTTATTTTTTTCTAAATTTTGTTTCATTTTATTCTTCAATTTCCTTTTAGTTCTCTGACTTTTTTTTCTATAATTTCTATATCACCATTAGTCTCATGGACTAATTTTACAATAGCTGACCCAACTATAGCACCATCTGCTATACTATGTATCTTTTCTACATGTTCTCTGGTAGATATCCCAAAACCAACTGCCAAAGGTAAATCTGTTTCCTCCCTAACGTCTTCTAAAAAACTTTTTAAATCAACTTCAAATTTCTCTCTTACTCCAGTTACACCGAAAGATGATATGCAATAGACAAAACCACTACCTCCACAATTAATTATATTTTTCAATCTTTCCTTGGAATTAGGAGCAACCAACGGTATTAAATCTATGCCACTTCCCACTATAAATTCACTAATTTCTTCCCTCTCTTCTAAGGGAAGATCTGGTATTATGAGTCCATCTATACCAGTTTCCTGACATTTCTTTATAAAATTTTCTATTCCTTGACTCAGAATAGTATTAAAGTAAATTAAAAATACCAAGGGTATATCTGTCTTTTCTCTAGCTTTTTTTACAATTTCAAATATCTTAAACAGAGTAGTCCCATTATCTAACGCTCTCTTGCCCGCTGCTTGAATAATAGGTCCATCAGCTATAGGGTCTGAATACGGTACTCCTAATTCTATTATATCAGCCCCTCCTTTTTCCATGGCATAGATAAGTTGTTCTGTTTTCTCTAAACTAGGATCTCCAGCTGTTATATATGTTATTAGCGCCTTTTTCTCCCCTAATTCTTTAAATTTTTTCTCAATCCTACTCATAGTTTTATTCTCCTCCTAAATATTCGGCTACTGTATGGATATCTTTATCTCCACGTCCCGATACATTTATTACTAATATTTGATCTTTTCTCATCTTAGGAGCTAATTTTACTGCATAAGCTATCGCATGGGAACTTTCAAGAGCTGGCATTATTCCCTCTTGCCTAGTCAATAATTTAAATCCTTCTAAAGCTTCTTTATCTGTTACAGATTCATATTTCACCCTTTTTATATCATGTAGATGTGCGTGCTCTGGTCCTACTCCTGGATAATCTAACCCAGCAGATATAGAGTGTGCTGGCGTTATGTTACCCTCATCATCGCAGAGCATATAAGTTTTCATACCATGTATCACTCCTACACTCCCACAAAATGCTGCTGCATGCTGTCCTGTTCCTATCCCATACCCAGCTGCTTCTACTCCATAGAGAGCTACCTTTTCATCTTTTATAAAATCATAAAACATCCCCATAGCATTAGACCCTCCCCCTACACAGGCGATTATTGCATCTGGAAGCTTCCCTTCAGCTTTTATTATTTGAGACTTAGTTTCCTCTCCTATTATTTTTTGAAAATCTCTTACCATAGTTGGATATGGATGAGGTCCCACCACTGATCCAATAACATAAAATGTATCTCCTACTCTCTGAACCCATTTTCTTATAGCTTCATTGGTTGCATCTTTTAATGTTCCTGTTCCAGATGATACACCAGTCACCTTCGCTCCCAATAGTTTCATCTTAAAAACATTTATTTTCTGTCTTTCCATATCTTCTACACCCATGAAAACTTCACATTCCATCCCAAACAACGCTGCTCCTGTGGCTGTGGCTACTCCATGTTGTCCTGCTCCCGTTTCAGCTATTACTTTCTTTTTACCCATTCTTTTAGCAAGTAAGATCTGACCCAAAACATTATTTATTTTATGGGCTCCAGTGTGATTTAGATCCTCTCTTTTTAAGTATATCTTTGGACCACCTAATTTTTCACTCATTTTTTCAGCGTAAAATAAAGGTGTTTCACGACCTACGTACTCTTTTAAATAATATCTGTATTCTTTCATAAATTCCGGATCATTTTTCGCTTTTTCATAAGCCACTTCTAAATTTTTTAATGGATTCATCAATGTTTCAGCTACATATTGTCCACCAAATTTCCCAAATTTCCTATTCATTTTCCCCACCTCTTTTTATTTTTAAAATAATTTTCTTTATTTTCTCTTCATCTTTAAACCCATCTGTTTCTACACCTGAACTGAGATCTATAATATAAGGATTTACCTTTTCTACAGCTTCTAATATATTTTTAGAATTTATTCCTCCAGCTAAAGCAATCTTATATTTTTTACTCATTCCTTCGATTAATTCCCAATTGAAAATTTCACCACTTCCACCTTTAACTTTTTTATTATAAGCATCTAAAAGACATAGGTCTGTATCTTCTTTGTATTTTAAGATCCTTTCTTCTATTCCTCTATCCTTTACTGAAAAGGCTTTCCAAATTTCATACTGATGTCTAAAATGGCCACAATACTCTGCTGTTTCCTCCCCGTGAAACTGAAGTATATCTAATCCACAGTATTTTGCTATTTCTTCTACATTTTTCCTCGTTTCATCTACAAATACTCCTACAGTTTTTATCCTTTTATCCAATCTGTCTATCAATTCTTTAGCCTTTTCTTTATCTACCTTTCTCTTACTCTCAGCAAAAACAAATCCAACGTAATCAGGTAAATTTTTATTCACCATCTCTATGTCTTCTACTCTTTGCAATCCACATATTTTTATTTTTGTCATCTTTATCTCCTTGCTGCACTCTTAAATTTCCTTGCTAATTCACTTATATTCTCACACTTCATAAATACTTCTCCAATTAAAACTCCATCTACTCCAACTTCTTCTAATTTTTTTATATCTACTTCATCTTTTATTCCACTTTCAGATATTATCACTTTATCTTTTGGAATTAATTTTGCCATCTCAAATGTTGTATTTAAATCCACCTTAAAAGTTTTTAAATTCCTATTATTTATACCAATTATCATAGCTCCTGCTTGTAGAGCTATCTCAATTTCTTCCTTTGTATGCGTTTCTACTAAGGTATCCATTCCTAATTTCTTAGCTATTTGTATAAATTTTTTCAATTTATTTCCATCTAATATTGCCACTATCAAAAGTATTGCTGAAGCTCCTAATATTTTTGCTTCATATATTTGTACTTCATCTATTATAAAATCTTTTCTCAAAATGGGTATTTTTATATTATTTGCTATCTTTTCTAAATATTCTGGACTACCTAAAAAAAACTCTTCCTCTGTTAATACAGATACCGCATCTACACATTTTTCATATTCTATAGCTAGTTCCAGCGGATCAAATTTTTCTTTTATTAATCCCTTGGATGGCGATGCTTTTTTCACTTCCCCAATTATAGATAGTCCCTCTTTTTGAAGCACTTCCATAAAACTAGATTTAGACTCTTCTTTTTCAGCTTGTTCCTTTAGTAACTTTATATCTAAATTTAGTTCTTTTAGCCTTATTTTCTTTTTTTCTACTATCTTATCTAAGATCATATTTTACCTCTCTTTTTTATAAATTCATCTATTTGTTATCTCTACCAATTCTTCTAATTTACTAAGAGCTTTTCCACTTTCTATTATCTTTCTTGCCATTTCTATTCCCTCTTTAATAGACGATGCTTTTTTCCCCACATATAATGCGGCACCACTATTAAGGATCAATATATCTTTTTTTGCTCCTACAATATTCCCATTAAAGATTTCTTTTATTATCTGAGCATTTTCTTTAGGGTCTCCCCCTTTCAATTCCTTATTATCGCTTCTTTTTATTCCAAAATCTTCTGGTTTTATATAATAAGAGTTAATTTTACCATCTTTTAATTCACTTACTTTTGTTTTATCAGTTACTGTTATCTCATCCATTCCATCCATTCCATGTACAATCAGTACATGTTCAGTTCCTATTTTTTTTATAGCCTCTGCCATGAGTTCAGTTAATTCTTCATTAAATACTCCCAATACTTGCCCATTGGCTTTAGCAGGATTTGTAAGAGGCCCCAACATATTGAATATCGTTCTAAACCCTAGTTCTTTTCTCACTGGCGCTGCATATTTCATAGAGCTGTGAAAAGTAGGAGCATATAAAAATCCTAAACCTATCTTTTCTATGCATTCCTTTACCTTCTTTGTGCTTATATCTATTTTTATATCTAAAGCTTCTAGTACATCTGCACTCCCAGACTTACTAGATACCGATCTATTCCCATGTTTTACTACAGTCACTCCTCCAGCAGCTACTACAAAGGCTGATGCTGTAGAAATATTATATGTATTTGCACCATCTCCTCCTGTCCCGCAGGTATCTACAGTATATCCCCCACCTAAGTCTAACTGCACGGCTTTTTCCCTCATCACTTTAGCTCCACCACTTATTTCTTCTGAAGTTTCTCCCTTCATCCTTAGAGCTGTTAAAAAACTTGCTATGCAAACCTCACTTACTCTCCCGTCCATTATCTCCGTCATCGCATAGATCATTTGAGATTCTGTAAGATTTCTACCACTAACTAATTTATCAATTATTTTAATCATATACTTCCTCCTACAACAAAATTTTCTATCATTTTCATTCCTTCAGGTGTATATATAGATTCAGGATGAAACTGCAATCCTACAAGTTTATATTTTTTATGCCTAATTGCCATTATCTCTCCATCATCAGTTCTCGCTATTATCTCCAATTCTTTATTCAGTGTTTCCTCTACAATAGCTAAAGAATGATATCTTGCTACTTGTGTATATTGAGTTACATCACTAAATATTCCATCTTTTGAATGAATTATTTTAGATGCTTTTCCATGAAATACTTCCTTGGCATAAGATACTGTTCCACCAAATGCTTCTCCTATAGCTTGATGCCCTAGACATATTCCCAAGATAGGATATTTTTTATACAATTTTTTTATAAGTTCTATACATATTCCCGCGTCTTTAGGAGTTTTAGGCCCCGGCGATATAACTATCATATCTGGATTTAGCGCGTCTATATCTTCTACACTTATCTCATCATTTCTAAAAACTCTTATATTTTTTTCAAATCTTCCCAAATACTGATATAGATTATATGTAAATGAATCGTAATTATCTATTAAAATTATCATTAATGCCTCCTAATTATCTGTTGATTGCAGTTACCAAAGCTCTTATTTTGTTTCTACATTCTTCATATTCATTTTCTGGAATAGAATCTCCTGTAATCCCTGCTCCCGCCTGTAAATACACCTTTTCATTTTTTATAACCATAGTTCTAATTGCTATACAAGTATCCATATCTCCTCCATAGGAGAAATATCCAACTGCCCCACCATATATTCCTCTTCTATCTTTTTCTAATTCCTCTATTATTTCCATAGCTCTTACTTTTGGAGCTCCTGATAATGTTCCTGCCGGTAATATTGAAGAAAGTACAGAAAAATTAGTTTCATCTTCTTTTTTCTCCCCTTCAACTAAAGAAACCAAATGCATCACATGGGAATAGTTTTGCACTTTCATAAATTGTGTCACTTCTACACTATCTATTTTAGAAACTTTCCCCACATCATTTCGAGCCAAATCCACTAACATTACATGTTCTGCAACTTCCTTTTCATCATTTATCAGGTCTTCTGCCAACATTTTATCTTCTTCTAGATTTTCTCCCCGTCTCCTTGTTCCTGCTATTGGACAGGTATATATTTTATTTTCTTTTACCTCTACTAGCATCTCAGGGGAACTTCCAGCTATCTGATAATCTCCAAAATTTATATAAAATAAATATGGAGATGGATTTGTAATCCTTAATTTTCTGTACAAATCAAATGGTTTTTCTTTTGTCTCCATCTCCCACCTTTGTGATAGCACAACTTGAAAAATATCCCCTTCATAGATATATTTTTGTGCCTTTTCTACATTTTCCATAAACTCTTCCTTTGTTATATTTCCTTTTAACTTCCCTTTAGTTTCAACATTTTCTTTCGTTTTTAATTTCATGTCTACGCTATTTCCCAGGGTATTTACCATCTCTATGAATTTAATATCTGCTTTTAATTCTCCTTCGCTATCTGATGTTTCTATTACAGTCAATATAATATTTTGGTGAAAGTGGTCAAATACAATTCCTTCTTTAAAAAACATTAGATCTGAATCTGGTGTTCCTATATTATCTGAATTCTTATTCAATAATTTTTCATGTTCCCTTACCATATCGTATCCTATGGTTCCGTATGCTCCTCCAATATATACTTTTTCCTCATCTTTTAAAGAATATTCTTTTATATATCCCTCTACAATTTCCATAAACTTCTTTCCATCCTTTTTTATCTTTTCGCCATCTAACTCATACTTAGATCCAAAACTTTTTAACCTTCTAAATGGATTTTTAGCTATAAATGAATATCTCCCTTTTTTGTCATCTCGACTTTCAAAGAGTAATCCTACTCTATTTCCTACATATTTTTTAAAAACAGTAACCGGGGTTTCGATGTCTCCCGTTATTGTCTTTGTGTATACTTTCATAATTTTTTTATTTTTCATCTTATTCCTCCTTTTTTTACCTAATTCATCTACAAACTTATATAAAAAAAGCCCACACTTTAATTTAAGTAGGCTTTCCCTTAGAAAAATATAACAAAAAACCTGCTCATAGTGAACAGGCCATTAATCTTTAAAAATCAAATTTTATATATAAAATTAATAGATCGATTTATTCCCTAAACCTGGTCCACATGTTAAAGCTATTTTATTTGTTGAATTATCGCTTTTCCACCACCAAGTAAATCTAATCATCTCTATCTCCTTTTAATATTTTATTACAAATACTATATAATTTAATTGTTCTTTTGTCAAATTTTTTTTAAAATCTAGGTACTCTGTCTCATTTTTTTTTAAACGTTTACACTTTATATACAATTATAAAATCAATAAAACATTGTAAAATTTAACCTATTCTTGTTATCATAATAGTTATAAAAGATATAAGATCATTAACAAGGGGGATTACAATGGAATTTAAATTAAAAAGAGGAGACGGTATTGGGATTTTTTCACCAGCGACTCCTATAACAAAAATTGCACCTAAAAGATACAACAGAGGAAAAGAGTTCTTAGAGAAAAAAGGGTTTAAAATAATAGAAGGAAAACTTACAGGGAAAAGTGATTTTTATAGATCGGGAACTATAAAAGAAAGAGCCGAGGAACTTAATGAATTAATCAGAAATCCAGAAGTTAGATGTATTATGTCTACAATTGGAGGATCTAACTCTAATTCTTTATTACCTTATATAGACTACGAGGCTTTTATAAAAAATCCTAAAATTGTGATTGGTTATTCTGATGTGACAGCAATATTAATGGGAATATATGCTAAAACTGGAATAAAAACATTTTATGGACCAGCTATTGTTGCATCTTTTGGAGAATTAGAACCTTATAATGAATTAACTTATAAATATTTTGAGGATATTTTTGTAAAAGATATTAATAGTGAATATGAATATAAAATCCCAGAATGTTGGACAGAAGAATATATAAATTGGGAAGAACAAATTAGACCTAAAGTTAAAAATAAAAATAACTGGATTTCTTTAAAAGGTGGAGAGGTTGAAGGGAGACTAATAGTTGGGAATTTAAATACTATTACTGGAATATGGGGAAGCCAGTATATGCCTGAAATAAAGAAAGGTGATATTTTATTGATAGAAGATTCTTTAAAAGATATTGCTACTATTGAAAGAAGTTTTTCCTTTCTTAAAATAAATGGAGTCTTCGATAAAATCGGTGGTTTAATATTAGGTAAACATGAGCTATTTAATGATAAAAGTACTGGCAGAAAGCCCTATGAGGTCCTTTTAGAAATTTTAGGAGAGTATGATTTTCCTTTTCTCGCTGATGTGGACTGCTGTCATACCCACCCTATGTTTACAATGGCAATAGGATCACAGATAAGATTAGATACGACTAATAAGCAAATAATCCTTTTAAATCGTTAATACAGAAAAAATTTAAAGTTAAAAATAATAAATGAGGTGAAAATTATGAAACTTAATGCTTTAATTCCTGAATTAACAGTTTTAAATATAGATGTTAGTTTAAATTATTAGGAGAAAAACATTTTTTAGTAATGGATACTGACGGCTATTTACTACGATTTTTAGAAAGTTTAGGGGAAAAGTGATTCCCAAGTAAATAAAAATACTAAAATAAATTTAGATTAGGAGATATCTATGAAGGAAAAATGGATTGCAGTTATTGGAAGTCCCAGAAAAGGTGAAAATACAGATAGATTAACTGACCTTGCAATAGAAGCTTTAAACAATAAAAATATAGAAGTAAAAAAATATTACCTGAACAGTAAAAATATTTTTGGATGTAATGCCTGTGAATACTGCATTACAAATGAGGTTTGCAATATTACAGATGATATAACAGAGATAATCAATGAAATAAAGGTTTCTGACGGATATATCTTTGCTGCACCTTCATATAACTACAATGTAAGTTCTCAAATGAAAATATTGATGGACAGAACATTTTGCCTAAATGATTACTCGAATAACAGTTGGAAGTCAAAACTGGATCCAGGGAAAAAAGCCATAATAATTGGTGTCTGCAAAGGAAAGAGTATGGATTCTATGGGGTATACCATGGAAGCTATGAGAAAACCTATAGATGAATTAGGTGTTAAAATAATTGATGAAATAAGATATTTTGACACAAAACATAATCCTGTTATTAGTAATCCTGAGATAAAGAAAGAATTAGTTTTTAGAATTACTAATAATTTAGAATTTAAAAGGTAATTTTTAAAACAAAAAATATACATTAGCAATAATACATAAGGGGGAAAATATAATGAAAAAATAACCCATATAGTAACCATAGCAAGAGACGATGAGAATGCGGAAATTAAAATTTTAAGTCCCTGTGAAGTTTGCCAAGAAAGATTAAGCTATTTTGGAAAAAAAGTCAGATGTGCAATTACAACCAAAGAAAATACTCTAGAATTTAAGAC
>NZ_JBATVM010000045.1:0-2475 GCF_049671765.1 Psychrilyobacter sp. | reverse complement strand
CAATTAGAGAGGTTAGGAGAGCTAGGGATTGAATATGACTTAGTTTAGATTGCCTACCCCAATCACATTCTGTAGATCCCGACCACATTCTCCATAGGTTCTCTATGTTTTTTTCTATCTCCTCTTTCTTTTCTTGCTCTAATCCTAAAAAATTATTGTCTATAGATGCTTTTAGTTTTATTCCAACTCCTACAACATTGGATCTGATTCTTTTTATGGCACCATTAGCTATGGCATTTCCCATAAATTCATCTCTAGATCTAGCCATAAGAATATCTTTTGACTCCCCTATATCCACATCAGCACTATTTATTTCATCATCATAATCCATAGCATTTTGATTTCCTGCACCATGGTTATGATACTGAAGCACATTTTCATAGGTTTTCTCCGCATCATAAAGGCGAGCTTTCGCTATTACTCTCTTAGCTGCTAATCCAGGAAAGATTTTCTTTAATGATATTTCCATCACATCCTCCTAAAGGTCCATTCCATATACATCGCCCCATACATCCGAATGATATGCATTTGCCTCTCCATACCTCGGGCAAGGAACTTTCTTTATGTCATAACCTAGTGCAATACTTCTACTCTTTAGTTCTTGCCATTTGAATGTTCTTTTAAATTCTTTCTGTACTCTGGTTACTGTATAATATTTATTTAAGATCCCAAGTTCTTTTTGAGCATCTACTAATTCTTCCTCTAAAGCTCTGTTGTCCGCTAAAACTACTTTTATATGCCTGAAAGAGCTATCTTCTCTTTGTAACATCATTAGATTTCCACGAGATTTTAAAGTTTCATTTTCTTCTATTTGATCTGCCATTCGCCGATAAGTTTCTGCTAAACTTAATTTTGGTTGCCCAGCTTCTAATTCTTTTAACTTCTGAATTAATTGATATCTAATTTTCGCATCATATCTAGCACCGATCTGCATCACACCATCTTTAGTGAGGGTATACTGATCTCTTTTTCGAGTATTTTCATCCCTATATGAGCACAAAGCAAATATGCTTTGTGCTATTTTTTTACCAAGTTTTTTTGACTCATTTCTGATATCTCTCATTACATCTGCATGATTCTTTCCTGTTAATTTTGAAATGTCTCTACTTGTCATTGTTATATTTTCATCTGTTTTTATTAATTTCATATTTCCCTCCTAATGTCTTCCTGGTCTTACATTTTCTATTGTCATTCCCACATCTTCAGGATTCCCATATTTTCTACATCTGTTACTCCATATTTCTATTCCTTTTTGAATCATTCCTAGATCTGCTCTAGTTACTTCTTTTCCATCAATGTTATATGCCTGACCTAATAAGACCTTTTCTTCAGCATCCAAATACATCTTTAATTTAACCTGGCACATTTCCAAGGTTATTCCTGTAATATTACTCATTAATCCTCCTCTTCTAGACATCCAACTCTAGATAGCACACTTAATTGCTCACGAGTTAAAGCAGCTAATATATTCATGTCATATTTATATATTTCTAGTGCAGCTTCATTGTAGTTTCTTAAATCTAACCCCTCGTTTCTATCTCTTATCTTTGTCCATTTATTTGTTTTAGGGTCTCGTACCTCAGCAGTTAGAGTTTTAAAATATTCTTCAGTATAATTTCTGGTTACATTTTTAGGAAAATGACAATACCCTTTACCTTTTTTATTAACTCTTAATTTACCCATAGTTGAATCTTTTAATGCATTGACTCCTACTGAGTAAAGATCTATCTCACCATTTTTAGTTCTTCTAAATCCGTTATCTATTGGTACTATCCCACCTTGACCTTTAATTCCAAATATTCTATCTTCGTCCCTAGGTGATACAAAGTTATATACATCTTGGGTATTGTGACCACCTGTATCTATACAAGTTGCATAGATCTTTAGAGCTGTTCCATCTTCAAATGTGAACTCCCTTTGTAAAAATTCATCTAAATCATCCCAGATCTCTTGTTTGGATGGGTTCCCATGAATAACTTGGTATACTATCCCCCAGTTTTCATGTCCTAATCCCCAACCTACTACTTCTACTTCTATTCTGTCACCTTGGATATCTACTCCTGCTGTTACAATTAATACTCCATCTGGGAGATCTGCTTTATAGTGCTCTCTTCTTGCATATAGATCTTTATAGTCAATGGTTTTAATATTTTGTTCTTCCCATGTTTCTGCTAATACTGTATTTTTAAATGATTTTATTTTTTCTATATCACCTTGGATCTCTAGCCACTCTTTTACTATTGATTCCCATGTCCTCCATGGACTAGCTAGTGCATTTAGGTGATAGCTTAATTTTTCTTTTCTTGATTTATATTTGTGTTTCCATTTCCCTTTGGATTGGTTCCCTTTTTTCCATTCTTTTTCTGTAGCTAGGACTCCAAATTCTTCACACATCATAGTTACTGTTTCAGGATCTGAATCTACCCCTTTGATATTTGAAAATTCTAACTTTTGATATTCTCCACAGTGTGGACA
>NZ_JBATVM010000044.1:0-1601 GCF_049671765.1 Psychrilyobacter sp. | reverse complement strand
TTAATTTACTTATTTTAGGGATATCATGGACCTTATTTTTAATGGAGTGTATAGTTATATTTGTATTTTTTAAGATTTCCTCTTTTACACTATCTACAAAAGAAAATTTTAAACAAATAACTTTATTGGTTTTTCCCTCTCCACTTTTTATTTTTGTATAGTAAATATTTATTTTGGAAGATTTATTTATATCATTGATAACAGGTTTTATAACATTTTTTTCAAAGTCATAAAATCTTTCATAGTAATCATTTTCAACACCGAATATCTCTTTTAACTGAACGAGGTCGTATTTAAAATTTTTATAATCGTAGTGTTCTAATATTTTCGGGTAAAAATTAAAAGTATATTTTTCTTTAAACCTAAGAAAGGTTGATAACTCAATCCTATAGAAAATCGAATTTTTATTTAATGATTGGATCAATTCTAAAGGTGGTGTCACATATATTCCATTATTTTTAAGATAGATAGAATTTAGGAGATAGAATTCTCCTTGAATAGTTTCTTTTTTAAAATTAACTAGGGTAAAGAACATTTTCTTTTTACCTAACCTTAATATTTCATTTTTTATGTTTATTAGATCTTTAGATTTATAAATTGCATATAGTTCACCTAAAGAAAAAAAAGCCATATAAGAATCAGTTGATATTTTTTTTATTAATTTATCTAAAAATATTTTCTCTTTAGATTTTAATTTAGGTTCAATTTTTAGAGAAAACGACTTATCAAATGATTCTGCATCTAAAAATATAGAATTTTTTTCCATTTTTAAATAACCTCCTAAAATTATTTTGTAGATTTTAAAGGTAAAATCTATAGTATTTGACGAAATAAATATAAAAACTAATCGTTATGTGTTGATTATACTCTTTAAAATAGTAAAAGTATATATTTTGTTGATTGAATTAGACGAAAAAAACTTTTTTTTTATTGAATTTGCTTTTGATTTATTCGTAATGTACACTTGCTGTATAGAAGAAAATTAAAAAAAATTTATTTTAAAAAAAGAAAAAATCCAGGAGGGAGTAAAAATGAAAAAAATATTGTTGTTGTGTAGTGCAGGAATGTCTACAAGTATAGTAGTGAAGAAAATGAGAGAGGCAGCAGAAAAAAAAGAAATAGAATGTGAGATAGAAGCAATGGGATTAGAGCAGTTTCATTCAAATCTAGATAAGTATGATGTTTTTTTATTAGGTCCACAAGTAAGGTTTAAAAAAGATGAGTTAAATAAGTTAGCCCAAGAGGTTAACAAAACTGTAGAAGTCATCAATAGTATGGACTATGGAATGATGAAAGGGGAAAAAATCTTAGATTTTGCTTTAGAATTAATAGGGTAACAAGGAGGATATCATGATTAAATATACAAAGGAAGAACTTATAGAGGGGTTTATGCCAATAATTGCAATGGCAGGAACAGCTAAAAGTATAGCATTAGAAGCTCTTCGAAATAAAGATAAAAGTGGGTTATTAGAAGCTAAACAATTATTATTAGAAGCACATGGGGTACATCATAAATATGTTACAGCAGAGTGTGAAGACGATGATAATGTGGTAGTAGAATTAAATTTAATAATTGCCCATGCTGAAGATCAATATATGTC
>NZ_JBATVM010000043.1:0-2081 GCF_049671765.1 Psychrilyobacter sp. | reverse complement strand
TTGGTTAATTGGTTGGAGGCGATACCTAGTGAGTAATAGAGATTTTATATTAAAAATTGGAGGAAAGCTAGATCCCTCCTTAACCAAAAGTTTTAATCAGAGTTCTAAAGAAGTAAAAAAACTTAGTGATCATATGAAAAAAGTTAAAGATATAAATTTTGCTAAAGGTTCAGAAGAAGTTAGAAAGTTAAGTAATGAAATGAGAAATCTTAAAACTACTAGCCGTGAGATCTCAAAGTTAGAAGAGAAAAGTAAAAAACTAGAAACTCAATTTACTAAAGGTAGAAAAACTTATTCAGAACAGCAAAGATCTTTATTTGAGTTGACTAAGAAAACAAAAGATTTAAAAAATGTTTTAGAAAAAACATCTAATCCAACTAAGAAAATGGTTAATGAATTCCAAAAGGCTAAATTAGCTGAAGATAAATTAAGAGCTAGTACAGAAAAAGAAAGAAAATCTTTAACCGATATGATGCGTAAAATGAAGTCGGTTAAACAGGAATCAAATAAATATGGTATGAGCCAAGAAGAACTATCTAAACAAATAAGTAAAGTTTCAAAGCAACAGAATAGATTAGCTAGAGATACAGAAATAACTAAAATGTATGAAGAAAGAATCAAATTATCAAAAGAGATGAAAAAAGCTTTACACCAAGAGAATCAAGAAAGATTTAAAAAGTTTAGAGATTCCAATAAAGAAAAAGGGAGAAATTCTCTTTATAGAGGAGTTGGGCAAGCAGTAGCTCTAGGTGTAGGAGTTAAGTTTGCCATAGATGATGAATCAGCCTTTGCAGATGTAAAGAAAACTACAGGATTACAAGGTAAAGAAGCTCTTAAATTCAAAAGGGATATTCTGAGCGCAACTAAGGAGTTACCTCTATTCAATAATCAAATTTATGATATTGCTGCAGCTGCAGGTCAAGCTGGTATAAAAATGAACGAACTTACAAAGTTTACAAAGGACACTGCAATGGTATCTGTAGCTTTTGATATGGATACAGGACAAGCAGGCGATATGTTAGCTACTTGGAGACAATCGTTCAAAATGACTCAAGGTGAAGTAGTAGATCTCGCAGATAAAATGAACTATTTAGGAGCTAAAATAAAGGCTTCTCCTGCACAGATTGCTGAACTAACCACAAGAATTGGAAGTTTAGGTAAGATAGCTAATTTTTCTGAAGCAGAAACAGCAGCTCTAGGTGGTACTTTAATAGCATTAGGAGTGTCAGATACTGGAAGAGCAGCTACAGGATTACAAAAAGTATTTACTACTTTAAGCGCAGGGGCTTCAGCTAGTGGAGATAAACTAAAAGCTTTACAGAAACTAGGACTAGATCCAGTAAATTTAAGTGTAGAACTACAAGATGATGCCACTGGAACAATGTTTAAAGTATTCCAACAAATTAAACAATTAGATAAATCAGAACAATTAGCAGTAACCAAACAACTATTTGGTGAAGAAGCACTGACTACAGTTCCACTATTAACAGATAATTTAAAATTTTTAGGAGAGAACTTAAAATTAGTTAAAGACAAATCAGGCTATTCCGGTAGTTCGATGTCAGAGCTAAAAAATAAGATGGATACAACTGCTAGTTCAATGAAAGTAGCAATTAAATCTAGTAGACAATTAGTCATGTCATTTACTAGTTTAATGTTACCTGCTATCAAAAGTACCACAACCGGTATAACTTCTCTAACTGATGGAATTAATTCATTTACAGAAAATCATCCAGGAATGTATAAAGCAGTAGCTTATGGTATTACAGGATTAGTAGGATTAAGGTTAGCTTCAGGTGGAGCTAGGTTAGGACTAGAGCAAGTATTTAAAATGAAAGATGACTATAAGGCATTTATGTCTGCAGGTAAAAAAATAAAAGAGTGGAAACAATGGGGTCCTGTTATTTCTGGTAGTAAATCTAAATTTAGATCATTATTTACCGGAATTAAAACTCATGGTGGAACTGCTTTTAATTTCTTAACTACTAATAGTAAGAAATCCTTTGAAGCTTTAAAAGCAGGTGCTTCTATTGCAGGTACAGGTTTTAAAACTTTAGGAAATGGGATGTTATCTTTGGGTA
>NZ_JBATVM010000042.1:0-5876 GCF_049671765.1 Psychrilyobacter sp. | reverse complement strand
CTTGTTTCATTTTTTGTCTTTTCTATTTACATATTCAGTATATTCCTTATTTTTTACTAAAGATATAAAACAAAACTAAAAAAATAATTATTAAATTAAAAAAAGATTGCTAATTAATTAGCAACCTGTTGTGGTGCTATTTTGTTGTTATATTTTTTCTGATTATTTTTAATACTCATTATAAATAATTCATGAAAAAATTATATTGAATTGCTAGTCTCCTTTTAAGCTTAATCTTGTTGAATTTATTTTATAAACTTACAAAGTAAACATTTCAGAACTTTTATAATTATTTAAAATTTATCATTTTAACATTATTTACGTTTAATTATCTAATTGAAGAGATCTTAAATTTTTTTATGATAATATTATTTTTTTCTTCACGGGACCTATGAGTTAATTTTTCTAATTCAATCTTATAATTTTTAATATCACTTAAAATCCAAATTTCAAATTCCCAATGGTTTCCTTCATCATCATCTACAAAAATATTTATAATAAACCCCTTAGGTCTATTAAATCGTGGAAATTTAACAAAATCACCATATTGAATCTTTTTACACTTTCTTTTATTTCCATGATTTTAACCTCTTTACTTAGTTTTTATTATTTTTACAATATTACCTTATACTTATATTCAGGACGCCCTACACTTCCGTAGTAGATAGAATTTTCTACCCTGCCTAATTCCATAAGGTAATCTAAATATTTTTTCACTGTTACTGTACTTGTATTTAAAATATCAGAAATTTCCTTAGATGACCATTCCTTAGATGAATCTAATAATAATACATCCATTATTTTCTTCAAAGTTTTCTCACTTATCCCTTTGACACTACTCCCCTTAGTTTTATTTCTTAAAAATAATTTATCTACTTCACCCTGGCTTAAAACTTCCTTTCCTGAAATATTTGATTTTTTATTCAAACATCTTCCTAAAGAATCTTTTAATCGATTAAAATCAAAAGGTTTTATAAGATAATCTATTGCTCCTAATTTAAATGCTCTCTCTATCTCTACGGTATTATTTGAAGCGGTTAGAAAAATAACTTCCACACCAATTTTCTTCTTTCTTATAGTTTCTAAAGTCACCAATCCATTGGTATCAGGTAAAAACATATCTAATATTATTAATTCAACATGATTTTTTTCCAAATATTTAATAGCTAGTTTTCCTTCTTTGAAAGTTTTAACTACGCGAAACTCTCCTACAGAGTTAATTATTTTTTCTGTTATCATGCTTACCATGGGGTCATCTTCTATAATAACTACATCGATCATATTTTTTTCTCCTTCTTGAGTTCGACACAAAATGTTTTACTATTTTTACGACTCTTAATATTCAAACTTCCTTTATATACTTCTACGAGATTTTTAATGAGTGCCAATCCAGAACCACGTCCCTCACCTTTGGAGGAATAACCTATATTAAATATTTTTTCCATCTCATTGGTGTCTATACTTCGCCCACTATCTGTAACCTCTATTCTCAATTTGTTTTCATCTTCAAAAAAACCAACCTGAATATTCTTTTCAATACTTTTTTCGCAGGCTTCCCTGGCATTTTCTAATAGATTTCCTATTATTACAACCAAATCATTGGCATCTATGTTATCGTGTGTTTTATCTAATTTAGTTTTTTCATCTACCTTAAAATTTATCCTTGATTCCCTAGCTAAACTCATCTTAGCTAGGATAAGTGCTTCAATTATAGGATCTTTTACTCCTACAACATTATGTTTTTGATTTTCAACTTCATATTCTAAATAGAGTATATAATCTTTAGCTTTCTCATACTCCTCCAATTGAAGAAGTCCTGAAACTACATGAATCTTATTTTTAAATTCATGGACATTGGCTCTCATAGAGTTAATTATCTGAGCAACTCCTGTTATTTCCTCTGCTACTCTTTTTACTTCTCCACCATCTCTCAATATAAAAATAACATCTAATATTTTTTTGGTTTTATTTAATTTTATCGCACTTACAAATAATTTCCCACCTTCTACCATTATCTCTCTACCAATAAATCCAGCCTGTGTTTCTATAACATTTTCAAACAACCGTTTAAATATTTCATCATCTCTAGAAGTTAACATATTTTGAGCCGCAAGATTAGTTTTAGTAATTTCACTCTTATCGTTTATTGTCACTATCCCCTCATGCATATTATCAAATATAACTTTTTTTTCTGCATAAAACCTTCCTATTTCTACAGGTTCATATCCAAAAATTTCTTTTTTTATACTCTTTGCTAAAAAATATGATAAAAGCGCTCCAAATGAAAGAATTATCAAAAATAAAAAGGTCGATTCAAAAATAAAATTATTTTTCCATTTGTCTCTCTCTACTTGTAGCTTCCCTACACTTATAAACCCTATCTGCTTTCCTTTATAATTTATAGGTACAAATTTTCTTAGTGATACTCCCTGAGTTCCTTTGGCCATTGAAAAGTAAGATTTTCCCTCTTCTACAACTCTCTTTTCATCTCCACCCTTAAATATTTTTCCGATATATTGGGGATCTCTATGAGAATACCTCCTACTATTCATATCAGCTATGGTTATAAAATCTACATCTTCTAATTTAGACCATATCTTATTGGTATAATTCTGTATATTTTCAGAATTTTTTTTATGTAAATTTTCTTTTATAAAAGGATCTTGACTGAGAGTCAAGGCTATATTCCCAAGATTTTTTCGTTCATTTAAATTTTCTATTTTAACTTTACTTTTAAAAACAATAAAATAAGTTATAAGTAATATAACGGTTATCAAAACTACCAAATATATATATATTTTCTTCTCTAACTTCATTTTACCTCCTTTTTTTTACCAAATGAATAGCCATTATAAAAGTTTAGCATATTTTTTCTCTTTTCTTAAAGGATTTTTTTTTATATGGTAAATATATAAGTAAAGAATGAGTAAAACTTAGAATAATAAATACTTATTATAGGATTCGCCATAAATGAGTAGGGAGGAAAGAAATGTCAGAAATATTTAGTAATCAAATCTTAAATCAATTAAAACAAGGACTAAGTAAAATAAAAAATCCAATTGAAATTATTACCTTTGTAGAAAATGGTAAACCTCTGTGTGAAGAGGTAATCTCTATGATGGTTCAATTGTCTACATTAAATAAAAAGATAAATTTTGTCAAATATGACCTTATCAAAGATTTTAAGTTGGCTAAAAAATACGGAATTGATAAAGTTCCTGGAACTACTATTTTAGTAAAAAATAAACCTACTGGAGTTAAATTTTACGGAATCCCAAGTGGTCATGAAATAAATGCTCTCATGTTTGCTCTCTTAGAAATTTCTGGAATGACAACTCCATTAGAAAATAAACTAGTAGATGCCATTAAAGAAATAAATAAAAAGATCAATATCAAGGTATTTGTAAGTTTACAATGCCCACATTGCCCCAAAGCAGTTATAACGGCTTTTAAAATAGCTATACTAAATAAAAATATTAATACCGAGATGATACAAGCCGACTTATACAATAACCTTTCTAATAAATTTGGAGTAAGTTCTGTACCCAGAATTTTTTTTAATGATAAAGATGATCTAATGGGTGTACAACCTATAGAAATGTTTATCGAAAAAATACAAAATTTAAAATAACAAAAAATCCCTAAAAATTAGGGATTTTTTGTTATTTAGTTATCTTAACTATCTTCTTTTTTCCTGCTCTTACTATCATTCCATCTTCAATATTTATAATTGCTTTTACATCTTTAATTGCTATATCATTTATTTTAAATCCACCTTGAGTAATCAACCTTCTAGCATCTGAAGTTCCTTTAAAGAAATTTAATTTATTTACCAATAAGTCTATTGCTCCTACTTCTTCTTCTTCTATTTTTACCTCTGGTAAGTCTACATCCATATTTCTTTTAGAGAATACATTTTCAAACCAGTCACGGGCTTTTACTCCATCTTCCTCATTATGGTAAATAGTTACTATCTCTGCTCCTAATCCCTTTTTACAGTCCATAGGATGGATAGTGCCATCAGCCACTCCTGCTTTTAATCTTACTATCTCTTCCATAGGTATATCTGTAGCTACCTCATAGTAGTTCCACATAAGCTCATCTGAAATAGACATTATCTTTCCAAACATATCGTTAGGAGCTTCTGTTATTCCTATGTAGTTATTAAGTGATTTAGACATTTTTTCTACTCCATCTAATCCTTCTAAAATAGGCATCATCATACATACTTGTGGTTCTGTTCCTGCATTTCTTTGTAAATCTCTCCCTCTTAATAGGTTAAATGTCTGTTCAGTTGCTCCTAATTCTACATCAGCATCAATAGCTACAGAATCATATCCTTGTAAGATAGGATACATAAATTCTACAAGTGAGACAGGTTTTCCTGCCGCTAATCTTTTAGAAAAATCATCTCTTTGGATCATTTGTGCTACTGTAAATTGAGATAATAATTTTAGTACATCTTCTAATTTTAATTTTTCTAACCAGTCACCATTATATACAACTTCTGTTTTTTCCATATCTAAAATCATCTTTAATTGATCTAAATATGTTTGGATATTCTTTGTGATATCTTCCGAAGATAACATTGGTCTAGTTTCAGATTTTCCTGTTGGATCTCCTATTCTAGCTGTAAATGTACCAATCAAAAATTTTACTCTATGACCTAGATCTTGAAATTGCTTTAATTTTCTAAGGGGTACTGCATGACCTATATGAAGATCAGAACCAGTTGGGTCTATCCCTAATTTTACAATTAATGGAGTGTTAGTCTCCAAAGATTTCTTCAATTTTTTTTCTAATTCTTTTTCAGAAATTAGTTCCTCTACTCCTCTTTTTAATATACTTAACTGTCTTTGTACTTCTACATTGATATCCATAGTTAGTCTCCTCTTCTATATTAATTTTATTTTTTATTTAAAAAAAAGCTTACAGATTTTATCTGTAAGCTTTAAAAAGTTTAATTCAGATACAACCCCTATTAGTATACTATAAAATGGGCTGTAATATTTCTATACAGTCCTTAAATTAATAATAGTAATAATAAGTTTGGTTGTTATCAAATTTCATATCGTTCTCCTAATTTTTTAGTCTGTATTTTCCTAATTATAACATAATAAGATTTTTTTTTAAAGAAATAAAATGATTCTATTCTAGAAATATTAGCTATTATTATAAAATTTTATTTTTTATCTCCTTTTAAAACAGGGATGCGGCTATTTGGCCGCATCCCTATTTTAAATAATTATTAACCTTGTGCTGGTGCTGGTGCTGTAACAACAACTGTATCATCGATAGCATTATAGTTAACAGTTACTGTAACAACTTGACCTGATACATCATCATATAACTTACTATGATCCATGTCTATTCCAAAATTAAATGTTGCTACTCCTTCTGCTATTGTTCCATTACCGGTAGCGTCTGTAAGTTTAACACCCCTATCAGCTGTTGTTGTAACATTATAGGCGAAAGTTTCACCAGTTTCACCAGTTAGATTAGCTGTTACAGTTTGTACATCAGCCTCAGATCCAACAAACACATCTTTAAAATCAAGACTTGCAGTGTTTAAATCTACTGTAATTGGTATAATATAATTTCCTGAAACTGTTAATGTGTCACTTGCGGTTTCCCCTGTAGCCATTGCTGTTGCTGATAACACTAAGATTGCTGCTGCTAATAATAATTTTTTCATTTTTCTTACCTCCGTTTTTTTTTATATAAATATTTTATTACATAATTTAAAAAGTACTCAATAAATCTAATTTTAAAAATTTGAATCATAAAAAACAGTTTTAAGTTTTTTATCTTTAATTTCAGATACTTTAAAATCAACTCCATCATAGAAATCACCTATTTCACCTGATTTTATGACA
>NZ_JBATVM010000041.1:0-33801 GCF_049671765.1 Psychrilyobacter sp. | reverse complement strand
TCACCTTGGAGACTACGAGGTTGATAGGTTGGGGGTGTAAGGGCTGTGAAGTCTTTAGCTGACCAATACTAATATGACGAACACTTAACCTAAAGCAAAATTGATTTAGAACGAAAGAGTTAATTTAGGACAACATTATTATATAGTTTTGAATGTTTAACAATATTCATAAGAAAGTAAGCTTGGTAAGAAAAGCTACGGGGGTACACCTGGTCACATTCCGAACCCAGAAGTTAAGTCCGTAAACGCCGAAAGTACTTAGGGGGCAGCCCCTTGGGAGGATAGGAACTTGCCAAGTCTTTTTTATTTTTTGAAGAGATTCAAAAAGAAGAGGAGTCATCAATTTATTTTGATGGCTTTTTTATGTATACAATCAATAATAAAGATAGAATTTGTACCTTCATTAGTAAAAATAAAAAAGATCACCAAATCGGTGATCTTTAATGAAAAAAATTATTTTAAACCATCCCAATAATAACGACTGGATGCGTTCCAAACAAGATAACTGTTTAAACCTTCTACTTTAAGAGCTCTTATTTGTTCGATTAATTCCTCTTTTTTATAACTTCTATGATTTTTAATCCAAGGAGCACTAAATCCTTGAATCCATGTTTCAATAATAGCAGGATTTTCTAAATTATTATTTCTTAAAATTACGTCTTTTGTATAATTATTTAAGAGAATAAATGGATTATTATCTGGATTTTTTAATCCATATGTCCCTTTTGCATAGTGAGAAGGATAAGCCATAGGATTTATAAAATCAACTACATTAGAGATAGTTTCCCAGTGTTGACCGATATTTTCATCAGTTTTTGAAATTCCAATTTGTCCAAAAACAGATGCAGCAGTATAAACTTCTTTTTCAGATAATTCATCATGGGCATATTTTAAAAATCTTTGGATAACTTCTACTTTTGTTTCAGAATAGATATTATTATAGATTAATTTTGAATTTTTTTCTAAGTTTTGTACCCTATCAGGAAATCTGACATAATCGAATAAAATTTCATTAAATCCAAAGTCAGCAGCTTCCTTTGCTAACTCTACATTATAATACCAAGCATTTCGATTGTAAGCTGATAACCAAGGTATCTTATCTGAACTCTGATATGCTTTATTGTATCTTTTATCTAAGATGACATCACTTTTATTGGAAATGGCATATGCTTCATCTTTAAAAGTAGAGATTCTTCCGACAAGATAGATATTATTTTTCTTTAATTTTTTTATAAATGTTTTCATATCTTTTATTCGAGGACGTATATAGGAATCTCCTAAAACTTCAAGGGCTATAGGTGATTCGAATAAGACTCTTCCGTGATCATTTTTTATATCTAAAACAAATGCATTAATGTTTGTTTTTTTGGCTAACTTAATATAATCATCTACGTGATACATTCCATTAAGAGAGATATAGATAGCTTTGATATCTCCTTTAGGATTATTTTTATAAAGTTTTTTATTGATAGATTTAAACTGTACATCTCCTAATTGATAGAGCTCTTTGATATCAAAATCTGTATCGATCATTTTTTTTATAAATTTTTGTTCACTATTATTTTCAACTGTATCTTTCACTTCATTAGTGTCTTTATCTATTGGTATATCTGTTAAAATTTTGATAGTTTCAAATATATTTTTATCTTTTAATTTGACCTCTGTCAGATATTTTTTTTCTATCCATCCTTTATAATTTGATTTATCAGTGGATATATATATCCAATTTTTTTCTGTTTTTAAAATATTAACTAAAGTTCCGATTACCAATGAATTTTTTGGTTTTCCATGGATATTTTCTCTTAAAGTAGTTAATTCTGAAATATACATAGATGACGGTAAAGATATTTTCTTTTTTGTTTCTTGTTTTATTTCTTGTTTTATTTCTTTTTTTTGAAAAAAGTCATCTTTATTTTTAAAGATAAAAAAAAATGCCATAATAAGTATGGTAGAAAAAAATATTGCTTTTATTTTCGACATGAATCTCTCCTTTGTTCTAATTTGATATGAGTAAATTATAACATAGATAATGAAATAAAAAAATCAGGGAAAGCTCCCTGATTTTTACGAAAACAATTTTTTATTTTTCTACATGCACGTCCATTTGTGGATATGGAATAGAGATATTAGCTTTATCAAATTCAATTTTTGCCATTTTCATAGACTGGAAATAAATATCCCAATAGTCAGCAGTTTTACACCAAACTCGATATACTATGTTAACAGATGAATTTCCATATTCTATAACCTCAACGAAAGCTTCTTGGTTTTTCAATATCTTTTCTTGAGAATTTGCAATCTCAAGAAGAACTGATTTTGCTTTTTCAATGTCATCGTTGTAACCTACACCAAATACAATATCTACTCTCCTAACTGGGTTTTTAGAGTAATTTATAAGTGTATCATTAGATAATTTGCCATTTGGGATAACAACTCTTTTATTGTCCACAGTGTTTAAAAGCGTTGCAAAAATTTGTATTTCAATAACTGTTCCTGCAACTCCAGAAGTTTCTATATAATCACCGATTTTATATGGTTTAAAGAGGATGATTAGTACTCCACCGGCAAAGTTTCCTAAACTACCTTGAAGTGCAAATCCAATAGCTAAAGAAGCTGCACCTAGAACAGCTATAAAGGATGCCGTTTGGATACCTAGTGTAGAGACGATAATAATAAATAAAAAAGTAAAAAAAAGTGTGTTGATAATAGAATGTAAAAATTTCTTTAAAGTAATTTCAGTCTGTGCAAGTTCCATTTTTTTATCTACCAGTAGCATTAACTTACTGATGATGTATTTTCCAATAACCCATATTAATATAGCATAGAGAAGCTTAATTCCATAATTAACAAAAAGCATAGAAAAATAATCCGAGTAATTCATGATTTTACCTCCTAAAATAAATTTTTCTTTTTATTATACTGTATAAGAAGATTAAATCCTTTAAAAAAATATAGGCAGATTAGATATATATAAATAAAGTTTAAAAGATTCTATTGACAAAGAGTTAAATTGAGTTATAAAATATAAAGTGAAAAAATATATCTATAATAAAATGGGGGGAGGTATGGAAAAAATAAAATTAAACATATCAGGAAATTTAGTAGGAATAAAAATACCTTCAACTGCAGTTTTTGAAGTAATAGAAATAGATTTAAAAAGTATAGTTATAAAAAACTATAAATTGCTGAAGACACTAAAATTTTATAAGATAATAAATTCAAATTTTAGCGAAAGTGAAGTATTACAGTTAGGAAAAATAGTAGAAGCTACTTTGAATTTAAAACCACTGGAAAAATCTGAAAAATTAAGTAATGTAGCAGAGAAAAAGATTGAGTATAAATTTCATTATGGAAATTTAAGATCAGGAGAAAAAATTAACTCAGAGACCAATGTCGTGATATTAGGTAATTTGAATCCTGGTTCATATGTACAGAGCAAAAAGAATATATTTGTTTATGGGAAAGCCCATGGGACTCTTCATGCTGGATGCGATATGAGCAAAAATCAAACTAGTTTTGTATATATAGAAGAAGCTCAATTTCCAAAAGTAAGAATAGGAGAGGCACAGCTTATGTATGATGATAAAAAAATCGATAAAAATATTATGTTTGAAAAAAAAATGGGAAAGATAGCCGTAAAAAAAGTAGATAAAAATCAGAGAAAAGAATTGCTGAAAAAAATAGGGATTGATTTGATATAAATATAAGCAAAATAAAGATGATATAAGGGAGAAAAAAATGATTATATTAGGAATAGAAACATCATGTGATGAAACGTCTATATCGGTTTTGAAAGATGGAAGAGAGATGTTATCTAATCATATCTCATCACAAATTGACATACATAAAGAATATGGGGGAGTTGTTCCTGAGATAGCTTCGAGACATCACATTAAAAATATAGCGGCAATAATGGAAATCAGTTTAAAAGAGGCTGGAATAACTTTAGATGATGTAGATTATATAGCTGTAACTTATGCACCTGGTCTTATAGGGGCACTTTTAGTGGGGATTTCATTTGCTAAAGGGATTTCTTATGGTAGGGATATACCAATAATACCAGTACATCACATAAAGGGACATATTTATGCTAATTTTTTAGAACATAGAATAGAGCTCCCTGCTATTGCGTTGGTAGTATCTGGTGGGCATACAAATATAGTATATATAGATGAAAATCATAAATTTTTTAATCTAGGTGGAACTCTAGATGATGCAGTAGGCGAAACTTATGATAAGGTCTCGAGAGTAATGGGACTAGGATATCCTGGGGGACCAGTAATAGATAAATTGGCGTATGAAGGGGATAGTAATAAGATTCCCATGCCGGAACCAAAAGTTGGAGGTTATGAATTTAGTTTTTCAGGGGTTAAAACATCTGTAATAAATTATGTGAATAAGAAGAATATGAAAAAAGAGGAGTATAATCCTGCTGATATAGCAGCTAGTTTCCAAAATAGAGTAGTGGATATATTGTGTAAGAAAACTATTAAAGCTGCTTTGGAAAAAGGAGTTAAAAATATTGTTATAGCAGGCGGAGTAGCAGCGAACTCATTACTCAGAAAAGAGCTATTAAAGAGAGCGAAATCTGACGAGATAGAAGTTTTTTATCCATCTATGAAATTGTGTACTGATAATGCAGGGATGATTGCAGTCGCAGGATATTATAAGTTGACATATGGTGACTCAGATAAAATATTTGCAGATTTAAAATTAAATGGAATAGCAAGTATGGGAATAGAAGAAGATTAATCTTAAAAGAGGGTGACCTGTAAGTAGAACTTCTACTTTGATCATCCTCTTTTTGTTATTTGATAATTAAAGTTAATTGGTTGGGATTTGTAGACATGGTACTTAAATCAATTTGTTTTTCGTAGCCATAAGATTTGATTTTTATATCTATATTTTTTTTGTTTTCAGGAAGATTTAATAATAAAAAACCATTTGTATCGGTTTTATGAGGTATACCTTCGATAATAATTTCTTTATTAGAAAGTGGTATTTTAGAACCATTTAAAAACTCTAAGTGAATTCGTATTTGTCGACCTTGTAAGATAATATTTTTATTTGTTATATCATCTTTTGTCACGTTAAAAACATCGGAATAATAATATTTATAAGACTGTAATCCAATACTTATAAAATAGCTATTATTTATCTTGATGTCAGAAAATTCATAATATCCATTTTGATTAGAAATAGTATTAGCTACAACTTTACCTTTTTTATTTCTAAGACTTAGATGGAGGCCACTCAGAGGAGTGAAACTATTACTAACTATACCCGAGATATTAGATAGGTATGGCGTCAAAGAAATCTTTAAACCAGAAAGGGTAGAGAAACGTTCTAACTTTGTTACAACACCAAATGCTTTATATCCGTCTTTTTCCACTTTTATAAATAATAGGCCTGGAAGGATAGAGGAAGCAAATTTTCCGAAATCATCGCTCTTTAAATATAATATGTTATCTCCATTTTTTATCATGATATTAGCATTTAAAATGGGGGTACCCTTGTCATCTGTTACTATACCTTCGACATAGCTGAGGAGCTCTCTTGTATCTAGAGTAAGATCATAAATTTTATTGGGTGTACTAAAATCATAAATTAAGTTTTGATTTTTTTTCAAAACAAAACCGGGCTTTTTAAGGGTTGTTTTATATTTTTGAGGTGGTAAATTTATAAGGAATTCACCTGCAAAATTACTCATAGTTTCGTAAGAGTTGTTATTTACATCTGTGAATAAAATTTTGGCCCCCCCAATAAATTGATCATTATTTTTTATAACACCATGGATAGCTGTTTGTACAGATGGAATTGAAATTACTATGTTTTTATTGACTGATGAGTTGATTTTGACTCCTCTAAAATAAAAGTTAGAATAAAATCTGCCTTCGATCATAAAATCATAGATCCCATCTTCTAATTCAACAGGGATAAAAGTATCTTTAAGTTTGATTTTTGTTTTGATTTTACCATTTTTTAAGACTACAAGGGTAAGCTCTTTAGGTGGAATTATTTTTCCAATATTATTTTTATAGAAGTTTATTCCTTTGTTTTTAGAAATATTTCCAAGGACAAAAAATCTATTTTTAGGGATATCTATATCTATAAAAAAATGTTCAGAATTATCTTTAAAATTTAATATCTGTTTATTTTTTTTTGAATTCTTTGAAGAAAATATAAATTCATATGTCCCAGATAGAAACTCGAGAGACTTTGTGCTACCTAAAAATGGGACCTTAGTAAACCTACTTGTTCCAATCTCACGATATTCAATGAGCCCAGTATTTACAGAAAATTCAAAGGTAACATAGGAAGTATTTATCTTTTTCATTACAAAGGTAAGATTTTGTATCTTATGTTCAGATTTTTTTAGAGTTAGAATTTCCTCTTTATAACCCTCTTTGGAAATTGAAATATTTAGGAACTCTTCTGGAGTGTTAATGGTAACACGGCCTTTTGAATCACTTATTTTAACTTTATTATTGATGTTCGCAATAACTTCTTTCAATGGAGATTTATCTTCTCCTATCATTGTTATGGTTATAGAATAACAAGTGATGTTGAATAGTAATATAAATAAAAGTATTAATTTTTTCATAAGTGCCTCCACATTAGATTGTTTTACTAAATTATACATTATATCTACACTATTAAGTAATAATATTTTAAAATTTTATTGGTTTTGTTGAGGATATTTATAAAAATTAATTAATAATTAACAAAAATAACTAATTTGTTAGGAAGGATTGAAAAAAGATCTTAATGTGGTATAATTATAATTGAACTAAAAAAAAAGGGTGATAACTATGAGAGAAATGAATCATTTAGATTTGTTAGATGAAAAAGAAAAAAAAATGAATCAATTATATAGTATTCAGCATGAGAAAAAGTATTATTTAGGGGAATATAGAGAACGTGTAATAATAGCTTTAAAAATAGATCAATTGGTGGAAGATGAGATTTATTTGGAAATAATAGAAGCTATGAAAAGTAAGCAATCTAAATTTTTAAAATTAAGGAGAGATGTAGGGTTGAAGTATCTAAAACCATATATAAAGGAAGCGGAAAAGCTAGACTTTAGATATGAACTTATAGATGGTCTCAGCTATTTAGGTGACATAGGACTTATAGTAGTTTCCGTGAATTCTTTAGATAATGAAGAAGAGGAATTAGTTGTAAGGGATATGGATCAGGATTTTTTAGATGTAGGATTGGGATATGAATTTTCTAAAAATCAAAATAAAAGTATTTGTAATGAGTGTTATCTCAAAATCGAGGATAAATTACCTAGTTATTTGGATAAATTTAAAAGGCTTAATATAATAGATAAATTACTAGGAACTAATTGTCCGGTATGCAGAGATAGAAAGAAATTAGGAGGAAATGAATAAAGATGATAGGAGCTTTTAAAATAAAGGGTGGAAATCCACTCAGTGGGACACTAGAAGTAAGTGGAGCAAAAAATGCAGCACTGCCAATAATAACAGCAACAATAATAGAAAAAGGAACTCATATTTTACATAATGTACCAAATTTAAGGGATATTGGAACTTTGATGAAATTATTGGAGAGTTTAGGGTTAGAAACTGAAAAAATAGGAAGTAATAGTTATAAAATTATAAACAATGGATTGACTAATTTAGAAGCTGAATATGATCTAGTAAAAAAAATGAGAGCATCATTTTTGGTTATGGGACCTATGTTAGCACATGCAAATAGCGCTAAAGTATCTCTTCCAGGAGGATGTGCAATAGGTTCTAGACCTGTAGATTTACATCTAAAAGGATTTGAAGGACTAGGAGCTACAATCGAAATTACCCATGGGTATGTAGAGGCTAAAACTGAAAAATTAATTGGGGGACATATTGTATTAGATTTTCCAAGTGTAGGAGCTACTGAAAACATTATAATGGCCGCTGTAAAAGCAGAAGGAACAACTACTTTGGAGAATGTAGCCAGAGAACCTGAGATAGAAGATCTGTGTAACTACTTAGTTGCTATGGGAGCAAAAATTGAAGGGATTGGTACTGGAAAACTTACAATAATAGGTGTAGAAAAATTAACTCCGGTAGAGTATTCTATAATGCCTGACAGAATAGAAGCTGGAACCTATATGGTTCTTTCGGTTTTATTTGATGGAAAGATAAAAGTTAAAGGAGCTATAAAAAAACATTTAGGAAGTTTTGTAGCAAAACTAGAAGAAATGGGAGTAAAAGTCAATTTTGACGGTGATTTAGTTACGATAGACGCCAAGATGGAGAATTTAAAACCCGTAATTATAAAAACAGCTCCTCATCCAGGATTTGCGACGGATCTACAAGCACAATTTATGGCAATGTTAGCATTAGTTTCTGGAAGCAGTGAGATAAAGGAAACAATATTTGAAAATAGATTTATGCAAGTCCCGGAATTAAATAGAATGGGTGCAGATATTCATGTAGATACTCATGTATCAATAATAAGAGGAGTAAAAGAATTTAGTAGTGCAGAAGTAATGGCTAGTGACCTAAGAGCAGGAGCAGCACTTATTATGGCAGCATTAAAAGCTAAAGGTGAGACTATAGTAACTAGAATATACCATGTAGATAGAGGATATGAAGAGATAGAAAAAAAATTAAAAAATATAGGTGCAGATATAGAAAGGGTTAAGGTGGAGATGTAGTAATGGAAAAAATAATAGGAATTAATGCTGTAAATGAAGCAATAGAATCTAATGCAAACATTGAATACATAGAGATATTTACAGGGGTTAGGCCTGAACAAGTAGCTAAATTAAAAACTAAAGCCAGTAAAAAGAATATAATTGTTAAAGCATGTAAGAAAAAGATTGAAAATTCTCAAGGTGTAGTAGCTTATATAAGTGATTATGATTACTATATAACTTTTAAAGAATTTTTAGAAAGTGCCGTAAAGGAAGAAAATTCTACTGTACTCATTTTAGATGGAATACAGGATCCTAGAAATTTTGGTGCACTTATTAGGAGTGCAGAAATTTTTGGCGTTAAAGGAATAATAATACCAGAAAGAAATTCTGTAAAGATAAACGAGACTGTAGTAAAAACATCTACAGGAGCGATAGAATATGTTAGTATAATTAAAGTGAAAAATATAGCAGAAACAATTGATGAATTAAAAAAATACGATTTTTGGATCTATGGTGCAGAAGGAAGCGCGAAAAAATATTATCACGAAGAAAATTATCCTGCCAAAGTAGCCTTAGTTTTAGGTAGTGAAGGATTTGGGATAAGAAAAAAAGTAAAAGAACATTGTGATGTTTTGATAAAAATACCTATGAAAGGTAAGATAAATTCATTGAATGTGTCGGTTGCGGGTGGAGTTTTACTATCGGAGATGTCAAAAAACCGATAATAAAAACTAATCGTGATATTAAGAGAAAATTGTTTTTAATAAGATTTTAACGGGGGTAAAAATTTTGGGAGAGAGAGCGAGATTTGAAGTTACTGAAGAAATATTAGAGGAAGCAAAAGGTGGAAACGAGGAAGCTGTAGGGATGGTAGTAGAAAACTATAAAGGTTTTGTTATGATGAATGCCAAGAACTATTTTTTACTGGGTGCTGAAAGAGACGATCTTATTCAAGAAGGAATGATTGGGTTATTAAAAGCAATTAGAGCATATGATACTGATAAAGCAGCATCATTTAAAACGTTTGCTACAATTTGTGTTAAAAGGCAGATAATTACGGCTATAAAAAAGGCCAACTCCAACAAGAATAAAGCGTTGAATACATCTATTGGGATAGAAAATGAAAATAAAGAGACTAATAGGGAAATAGAATATTTTAGAGGATTAAAATCTTATCAATCGTATAACCCGGAAGAATTGGCTTTGTCCAAGGAGCAAATGAACGGATTAAAATCTTATTTAGAGAGAAAATTGAGTCCATTGGAAACATCTGTTTTTAGATATATGGTAAAAGGATATCCATATAAAGAGATTGCGGAAAAAATGGATGAAAAAGTAAAGGCGGTTGACAATGCCATTCAAAGGATAAAAAGAAAAAGTGAGTTATGGCTGGATACATACAAAGGATTAAGTTAGGTTTCCACCTAGCTTAATCCTTTGTGATATAAATAAAAATATAGAGTAGGAGTGTAGTAGATGAGAGAATATATGTTTAATCAGATTGAAAAAAACTTGCAAGAAGTGTGGGAAGGAAAAAAGATATTTGAAACAAAGAATAAAGTAAAAGGAAAGGAAAATTATTATGTATTAGAGATGTTACCGTTCCCGTCAGGAAAATTACATATGGGACACGTAAGAAACTATACTATAGGTGATGTAATAGCTAGGTACAAAACTATGAAGGGTTATAATGTTCTTCATCCCATGGGATGGGATTCGTTCGGATTACCAGCAGAAAATGCAGCTATTCAAAATGGTGCACATCCGGCAGAATGGACAGTAAAAAATATAGAATATATGAAGGAACAACTAAAAATGCTAGGACTTTCATATGACTGGGATAGAGAGATCGCTTCTTATAAACCAGATTATTATAAGTGGAACCAATGGATATTTAAAAAAATGTATGAAAATGATTTAATATATAGAAAAAAATCGACAGTTAACTGGTGTCCTAAGTGTGATACTGTACTAGCTAATGAGCAAGTAGAAGATGGAAAATGTTGGAGACATGGAGATACAGATGTAATTCAAAAAGATTTAACTCAGTGGTTTTTTAGGATTACTAAATATGCTGATGAGTTATTAAAGGGACATGAAGAGATAAAAGAAGGATGGCCAGAAAAAGTGATTACTATGCAAAAAAACTGGATAGGTAAATCTTTCGGTACTGAAATATCTTTTAATGTGGAAGGAACTGAGGAAAAACTACCTATGTTTACAACTAGAATAGATACTTTATTTGGTGTTACATATTGTGTAATAGCTCCAGAACATCCAATGGTAACAGAAATTCTAAAAGAAAAACCTGAGATCAAAGACGCTATAGAGGCTATGAAAAACGAAGATATGATAGCTAGAACTGCAGAGGGCAAGGAAAAAAATGGAGTATTTACAGGGAGGCGTTTAATTAATCCGGTAAATGGTGAAAAAGTGGAACTTTGGATAGCTGATTATGTCCTTATGAATTACGGAACAGGAGCGGTTATGGCAGTTCCTGCTCATGATGAAAGAGATTTTGCTTTTGCAAAAAAATATGATCTTCCTATAAAAGTGGTAATAAATCCTGTAGAAAAGAAAACTAAAAAAGAGATAAAAATAGAAGTAGAAGAGATGGAAAACGCATTCGTTGGAAAAGGAATAATGACAAACTCTGAAAAGTTTGATGGAATGTCTTCTAAAGAAGCGTTAATTAAGATGGCAGAGCATGTAGAAGAACTAGGGTTTGGAGAAAGAACTGTGAAATATAGATTGAAAGATTGGGGAGTGTCTAGACAAAGATATTGGGGAACTCCTATTCCTGCTATATATTGCGATAAATGTGGAATAGTAATGGAATCGGATGAAAATTTACCAGTTAAGTTACCTATGGATATTGAATTCTCAGGAAATGGGAATCCATTGGAAACATCTGAAGACTTTAAAAAAGCAACTTGTCCAAAATGTGGAGGAGCTGCTAAGAGAGAAACTGATACAATGGATACCTTTGTAGACTCATCATGGTACTACTTGAGATACTGTGACCCCCAAAATACAGATCTACCAATCGATAAAGAAATAGCTGATAGTTGGTCTCCTGTAGATCAATATATTGGAGGAGTAGAACATGCTGTAATGCACCTATTATATTCTAGATTTTTCCATAAAGTTCTTAGAGATATGGGAATGTTGTCTACAGACGAACCTTTTAAGAGATTATTGACTCAAGGAATGGTATTGGGACCATCATATTATGAAAAGAGCACAGGAAAATATTTATATCCTAATGAAACTGAAATAAAGAATGAAAAATCATACTCTAAAGCTACAGGTGAAGAATTAGTTGTTAAGGTAGAAAAGATGTCTAAATCTAAAAATAATGGAGTGGATCCATTACATATGATTACCGAATATGGAGCAGATGCTGCTAGATTATTTACAATGTTTGCAGCACCACCAGAAAAAGAATTAGAATGGAATGAAAATGGACTGGCTGGATCATCTAGATTCTTGAATAGAGTTTGGAGAATGGTTGTAGAAAATAAAGAACATTTTGAAACTGGAAGTATAGATTTAGAAAAGGTTTCTAAAGCTGACAAAAATGTGGTTATGAAATTACACCAAACAATAAAAAAAGTAACTGCATCTATTGAGGATAACTATCATTTTAATACTTCTATTGCAGCTAATATGGAGCTTATTAATGAATTGCAAGATTTTAAGGCTAATGTATTAGATAGTGGTGAAATAACTAGCGAGTCTAAAAAAGTATTTACAGAAACTGTAAGAACTATGATAATCATGTTGTCACCCTTTGTTCCTCATATTACTGATGAATTATGGGTAGAACTAGGAGAGACAGGACATTTATTTGAAATGGCTTGGCCTACTCATATGGAAGAGTTAACTATTTCTGATGACGTACAGATAGGTGTGCAGGTAAATGGTAAATTAAGAGCAACTTTAGATGTTTCTAGGACTATTACAAAGGAAGAATTGGAAATTTTAGCTTTAGACGCTCCTAATGTAATTAAATTTACAGAAGGAAAGACTATCGTGAAGAAGATCGTTGTGCCAGGGAGAATAGTAAATATAGTAGTAAAATAATAAAGGAGGAAAAATTATGAAAAGAATTTTAGTTATATTAATGTTCGCTGTAATGTCGTTAAATGCTTTAGCTTTAGACCTATGGGTAAAAGGTGGAGTTGTTCAAGGTGCTGGAAGTGAAAAAACAGAAGAAATGGGTTATAATGCTGGATTAGAACTTAGTCAAGGAATACTAGGTTTTGTAGACTTAGGAGCAGGTGTAGCTTATAATGGAAATTTAAAATAAGATGATACTTCTAACAAAAAAAATATTGGGTATGATCTAGTTCCTGTATACGTATTTGCAAAATTTAATATCATACCAGTAGCTGTAAAACCTTATTTGGTAGCTAGATTAGGTAAAAATTTCGTGGTAAATGATGGTACAGATTATAATAGTGGAGGATCTAAAGCTGATGGCGGTGCCTATGGTGCTGTTGGGGTAGGAATAGAATTTTTGAGCTCTTTTCAAGGAGAACTTCTCTACTCAATTTCTGAAGTAAAAGATAATCCTACTGGAAAAGACAATGTAGAGATGGTATCACTAACTTTAGGGTATAACCTTTGGTAAAAAAAACACTAACAAAAAACTAATGTTTTTCTAATTTTTTTCTAAGAAAAATGTGATAATATGTGTATATGAAAAGTAGTAACTTTTTCATAACTCTCTCCGAACCCTTGATTATTTCAAGGGTTCTTTTAACTTTTTAAGTGAAAAAAATAAGAAACCACGAGGAAACGTGGGTTTAAGGAGAGGAGTTGAAGCTGGCAGAAAAAATACAAAAAAGATACAAAAAAAGTTTGAAAAATATTGACTTTTTGTATTATGTATGATATCATTATCTATGTTTGTGAGCGAATTTTTGGCTCATGCACCACAATTAAGTTGTGGGAGGATAGCAATTCCGATATGATGAGTGGAGGTGTAAAGAAATGAGAGTAAACATTTTAATGGAATGTACAGAATGTAAGAGAAGAAACTACAGTACTTCTAAAAACAAAAAAAACACGGATGGTAGAATTGAATTAAAAAAATTCTGTAAGTGGGATAAAAAAGTAACTGTGCATAAAGAAACTAAGAAGTAATTCTTGGAAACATAGCTTAACAACATGCAGTTCAGTGGCTCAATTGGTAGAGTAACGGTCTCCAAAACCGTGGGTTTAGGGTTCGAGTCCCTACTGGACTGCCATTTTATACTTAAGGTGGTTTATATGAATACTTTGTTACAGAATGTTAAAACTGAATATAAGAAAGTTGTATGGCCTAGCAAAGATGAAACTGTTAAGTCAACATTACTTGTTGCAGCTATGAGTGTCGCGGTGAGTGTCTATGTAGGTGCTTTTGACGTGATAGCTTCGAGGATACTTAGTATGATGGGTACCTTTTTTGGAGGGTAATTTATGGAAAGAACAATAGAAAAAAAGTGGTATATGATTCATACGTATTCCAGTTATGAAAAGAAAGTGAAAGCTGACTTAGAAAAAAGAATTCAGACACTTGAATTGACAGATAAAGTTTTTAGAATTGTAGTACCTGAAGAAGAAATAAAAGAAATTAAAAATGGTAAAGAAAAGATCGTTTTTAGAAAATTATTTCCAGGGTATGTAATGATAGAAATGGAAGCAGTTAGAGAAGAAACAAATGATGGTATATGGTACAGTGTAGATTCTGATGCATGGTATGTAATCAGAAACACTAATGGTGTTACTGGATTTGTTGGTATTGGATCTGATCCTATCCCTATGGAAGATGAGGAAGTAATAACTATCCTTAGATTCTTAGGAGAAGAAGGAGAAGAAAAACCTGAACCTAAGGAAGAAATCATGTTAGATTTCGTAGTCGGGGATATGGTGGAACTGCTTGAAGGCGGTTTTGTTGGAAGTGTTGGTGAAGTTAATAATATTGACTTAGAACACGGAAAAGTAAAAATAATGATAGATATGTTTGGTAGAATGACTCCTGTAGAGATTGGGGTTAATGAAGTTAAGAAAGTAATGTCTTAATAGAATAACTAGATCTTTTCAAAGGTGGGAGAGTAAATCATTAAAACCACAAGGAAATTATGGAGGTAGCAAAAAATGGCAAAAGACGTAATCGGATTAATCAAATTACAATTACAAGCAGGGAAAGCAAACCCAGCACCACCAGTTGGACCGGCATTAGGTCAACATGGTGTAAACATTATGGAATTCTGTAAAGCATTCAACTCAAAAACTCAAGATAAGGCTGGATTTATAATACCAGTGGAGATCAAAGTTTATTCTGATAGATCTTTCACATTCGTATTAAAAACTCCACCTGCATCAGACTTATTAAAGAAAGCAGCAGGAATTAAATCAGCAGCTGGAAATTCAAAGACTGAAGTTGCTGGAACAGTAACTAGTGCACAAGTTCAAGAAATTGCTGAAACTAAAATGGTAGACTTAAACGCTGGATCATTAGAAGCAGCTATGAGTATCATTGCAGGATCTGCAAGATCAATGGGAATCAAAATAGAAGGTTAATCTTAATTCATATTTTAAATTTCAATATATATCACATTGTTGATAATTAAGTGGTAGGACATAAGTTCGCTTAAGCCACATAAGGAGGAAAAGTAATAATGGCAAATAAGAAAGCTAAAAAATACGTAGAAGCTGCTAAATTAGTAGAGACTGGTAAATTATATGAAGTTAAAGATGCATTAGAATTAGTTGCAAAAACTAAAACTGCAAACTTCGTAGAAACTGTTGAAGTTGCATTAAGATTAGGAGTAGATCCTAGACATGCTGACCAACAAGTAAGAGGAACTGTAGTATTACCTCATGGTTCTGGTAAAGTAACTAAAGTATTAGTAATCACTCAAGGTGAAAACATGCAAAAAGCATTAGATGCAGGAGCAGATTATGCAGGAGCAGAAGAATATATCGAACAAATTCAAAAAGGTTGGTTTGATTTTGATGTAGTAATCGCTACACCAGACATGATGCCTAAGTTAGGAAAATTAGGTAGAACTTTAGGAACTAAAGGTTTAATGCCTAATCCTAAATCAGGAACTGTAACTACTAATGTAGAACAAGCAGTATCTGAATTCAAAAGAGGAAAACTTGCATTCAGAGTAGATAAATTAGGATCTATTCATGTAGGAATTGGGAAAGTAAGTTTCACGGATGAGCAAATTGAAGATAATTTCAGAGCGTTCATGGCAGAAATTGAAAGATTAAAGCCATCAGCAGCTAAAGGTCAATACCTTAGAACTGTAGCTTTATCATTAACTATGGGACCTGGAATCAAAATTGATCCTATCCTAGTTTCTAAATATTTAGAAGCTTAATTAATTAAAGTTTAACTTTTTTAAACTATAAATTGAACTAAAGACAGTAGGTGGTGTAAACCGTAAATCCTACCGAGGTTTATACAGTTTTGGATACAAAGCTTATAACCTCACCTATCAGAAATGATCTCTGTCTTTAATTAAACCTTTAGTCAGAGATTATTTTAATTTAAAGAGGAGGTGACTAGAAGAATGGCAACTGAAGCAAAAAAATTAGTAGTAGCAGAATTAACTCAAAAAATCAAAGACGCTAAAACAATCGTACTTGTGGATTATCAAGGTATCAATGCAAAAGATGATACTGAAGTTAAGAAACAATTAAGAGAATCTGGATCTGAATACTTAGTAGCTAAGAATAGATTATTCAAAATAGCTTTAACTGAGGCAGGTGTAACAGATTCATTTGACGATCTTTTAGAAGGAACTACAGCATTTGCGTTTGGATATGAAGATGCAGTAGCACCAGCTAAAGTAGTTTACGAATTTGGTAAAGGGAAAAAAGATTTATTTAACATCAAAGGTGGTTACTCTGAAGGGAAAAGAGTTGAAGTTTCTGAAATAGAAGCATTAGCAACTTTACCATCAAGAGATGCATTATTATCTATGATATTAAATGGAATGTTAGGACCAATCAGAAAGTTAGCATACGGTATCGTAGCTATCGCTGATCAAAAAGAAGAGGCGTAATTCTCTGCTTTAAAATATGATCATAGATCAAAATAAATTAAGAATATTAAGGTATAGCTTTGAGCTTACCAAATAAAAATTAGGAGGAACATTAAAATGGCATTTAACCAAGAAACTTTCATCGCTGATTTAGAAGCAATGACTGTATTAGAATTAAAAGAAGTAGTTGAAGCATTAGAAAATCACTTTGGAGTAACAGCAGCAGCACCAGTAGCAGCAGCAGCAGCAGGGGAAGCAGCAGAAGAGCAAACTGAATTTGATGTAATCATCATGGCAGCAGGAGCTAAGAAAATAGCTGTAATCAAAGAATTAAGAGCTATCACTGGATTAGGTCTTAAAGAAGCAAAAGGAATGGCTGAAGAAGCTGGAGCAAAAGTTAAAGAAGGAGTTTCTAAAGAAGAAGCAGCAGAAGTTGCAGCTAAATTAGAAGCAGCAGGAGCTACAGTAGAAGTTAAGTAATTAACTCTCTAAGTCTAAAATTGATTAATTGACTAATTGAATAAAATAGGGCACTCTTTTAGATTAGAGTGCCCTATTTAATCATTGAAAAAAGTAAGGAAAATATAAAATAATTTTATCAAAGATTAATAGTTCATATATTGGGTAACGATTGTTAAGCAATGGTGGAATCGGCCTAAGATATTAACTATTAATTTTCAATGATATAAAGATAAGGAGCGTGAATTGATGACAAAGCTTATTAAAAGAACTAGTTTTGGAAGGATAAAAGAGAGAGGTACAATGCCTCATTTCTTAGAATTCCAATTAAACTCGTATGAGGACTTTTTACAGGCTAAAAAAGATCCTACTTCAAGAGAGAACAAAGGATTAGAGTCGGCCTTTAAGGAGATATTTCCAATAGAATCTTCTAATGGGGACATTAAATTAGATTATGTAGGGTATGAGTTACACGAAAATGAACCTCCACTAAATGACGAATTAGAATGTAAAAAAAGAGGGAAGACTTTTTCATCTTCTTTAAAAGTTAGACTTAGATTAGAAAATAAAAAAGCAGGAAATGAAATACAAGAGAGTTTAGTTTACTTTGGAGAGATCCCAAGAATGACTGAACACGCTACATTCATAATAAATGGTGCAGAAAGAGTAGTTGTTTCACAATTACACAGATCACCAGGTGTATCTTTTACTAAGGAAGTAAATATCCAAACAGCTAAAGATATGTTCACTGGTAAGATCATTCCATACAAGGGAACTTGGTTAGAATTTGAAACTGATAAAAACGATTACTTAAATGTAAAAATAGATAGAAAGAAAAAAGTATTAGCACCTGTTTTCTTAAAAGCAGTAGACTTTTATGAAACTAATGCAGAAATAATGGAAGATTTATTAGAAACTAAAGTAAAAGATCTTACTGAATATTATGAAAAATATTCTAATAGAGACGAATTATTATCTGTTCTTAAAACTAGAATAGAAGGAAGTTTCATAAAGGAAGATATTTATGATGAAGAAACTGGAGAGATCATCTTAGAAGCAGAGAGCATTATAGATGAAATGGCAGTGGAAAGAATTATAGAAGAAAAACTAGAAACTCTAACTTACTGGGAAGTTAAACCTGAAGATAAGGTATTAGCTAATTCATTATTAGATGATACAACTGAAAATTCAGACGACGCTGTAATGGAAGTATTTAAAAAGCTAAGACCAGGAGATATGGTAACTGTAGATTCAGCTAGATCTCTTATTAGACAAATGTTTTTCAATCCGCAAAGATACGATTTTGCTTCTGTTGGAAGATATAAGATGAATAAAAGATTAAAATTAAAAGTTGCAGAAGACATAGTTGTATTAACTAAAGAAGATGTAATGGCTACTATCAAATATGCAATAGCATTATATGGTGGAGACGGACATACAGATGATATAGATAATCTTTCTAACAGAAGGGTAAGAGGAGTAGGAGAACTACTTCATATGCAAATCAGATCAGGATTAGCTAAGATGAATAAGATGGTAAAAGAAAAAATGACTGTACAAGATGCATCTGCACTTACACCACAATCATTATTAAATACTAGACCTCTTAATGCACTTATCTTAGATTTCTTCGGATCAGGTCAATTATCACAATTTATGGACCAGTCTAATCCACTAGCAGAATTAACTCATAAGAGAAGGATATCTGCATTAGGACCTGGAGGACTTTCAAGAGAAAGAGCTGGGTTTGAGGTTAGAGACGTACATGATTCACATTATGGAAGAGTTTGTCCAATAGAAACTCCTGAGGGACCAAACATCGGACTTATAGGATCTTTAGCAACTTATGCTAGAGTAAATAAGTATGGATTCATGGAAACTCCATATGTAAAAGTAACAGATGGAATGGCTAATTTTGAGGATATTAGATACTTAGCAGCAGATGAAGAAGAAGGATTATTTATAGCCCAAGCCGATACTGTAATGGATGAAGAAACACATGAAATCACTGGTGATGGATTATGTAGATTTGGACACGAAGTTGTGTGGGTAGACGGTAAGAAGATAGATTATCTAGATGTATCTCCTAAACAAGTAGTATCAGTATCAGCTGGATTAATTCCTTTCTTAGAGCATGATGACGCCAATAGAGCACTAATGGGATCAAACATGCAAAGACAAGCAGTACCTTTACTTAGAGGAGAAGCTCCATTTGTTGGAACTGGTCTTGAGAGAAAGGTAGCAGTAGATTCAGGAGCCGTTGTTGTATCAAGAACAACTGGTGTGGTAACTACTTTAGATGCTAGTAAAATAGTAATAACGGAAAAAACAAAAAATGGTAGTAAAGACCATTTATATAAAATGCTAAACTTTGAAAGATCAAACCAGGCTATGTGTTTACATCAAACACCATTAGTAAACATGGGTCAAAAAGTAGAAGTAGGGACTATCTTAGCAGATGGACCATCTACAAAAGGTGGAGACTTAGCACTTGGAAGAAATATCTTGATGGCATTCATGCCTTGGGAAGGATATAACTTTGAGGATGGAATCTTGATATCTGATAGACTTAGAAAGGAAGATGTATTTACTTCACTTCATATAGAAGAGTATGAAGTAGACGCTAGATCTACTAAGTTAGGAGATGAAGAGATAACTAGAGAGATCCCTAATGTAGGAGAAGAAGCTCTTAGAAACTTAGATGAAAGAGGTATCATAAGAGTAGGAGCAAAAGTAGGACCAGGAGATATATTAGTAGGAAAGACTACTCCAAAAGGAGAGACTGAACCGCCTGCAGAGGAAAAATTATTAAGAGCTATCTTTGGTGAAAAAGCTAGAGATGTAAGAGATACATCACTTAAGATGCCACACGGTTCTAAGGGTACAGTAGTAGAAATCTTAGAATTAGCTAGAGAAAATGGAGATGAATTAAAAGCTGGGATCAATAGATCTATCAGAATATTTATCGCTGAAAAGAGAAAAATAAATGTAGGAGATAAAATCTCTGGACGTCATGGAAATAAAGGGGTAATTTCAAGAGTATTACCTGCAGAAGATATGCCATTCTTAGAAGATGGGACACATGTTGATATCGTACTTAACCCACTAGGAGTACCATCAAGAATGAATATTGGGCAAGTACTAGAAGTACATTTAGGACTAGCTCTTGGATTTATGAAAGATGAAGACGGAGATCAAGGTGTTTACATTGAAACTCCAGTATTTGATAGTGGAGATAAAGCATCAGGTGGTCATGAAGCAACTATAAAAAATTATCTAGAGGAAGCAGGATTTGATAGATCTGGAAAAGTAAATCTAATAGATGGTAGAACAGGGCAATCATTCGATAATCCTGTAACTGTAGGACGTATGTATATTCTTAAACTTCATCATTTAGTTGAAGATAAAATGCATGCTAGAGCAATCGGACCATACTCATTAGTAACTCAGCAGCCATTAGGTGGAAAAGCACAATTCGGTGGACAAAGATTAGGAGAGATGGAAGTTTGGGCACTTGAAGCATATGGAGCTTCTAGCATCTTGCAAGAGATGTTAACAGTTAAATCAGATGACGTTATGGGTAGAACTAAGACCTATGAAGCCATCGTTAAAGGTGAAGAGATGCCAGAAGCAAGTTTACCAGAATCATTTAAAGTATTATTAAAAGAATTCCAAGCGTTGTCATTGGATATTGAATTATTTGATACTGAAGGTGAAGTAATAGATGTTTCAAGTGACTTAGCAAAAGAAGAAATCATCACTGAATTCTCATTGGCAGACTTAAAAGAAGAAGATTAATCAAACGAGTAGTTTGAAATTATAGATAAGGTTGTAAAAGACATAATTTAGCAGGGAAAGAGATACTTTCCCTGCTAAAACATGTCCTTAAAAAACTTATTTTTGAAAAGATTTAATTAAGGAGGCTATTTAATAGTATGGGAATAAAAAACTTCGAAAAAATTAGAATTAAACTTGCATCCCCAGATAAGATCCAGGAGTGGTCATTTGGAGAGGTAACAAAACCAGAAACAATAAACTATAGAACATTAAATCCTGAATTTGATGGTTTATTCTGCGAAAGAATATTCGGACCAACAAAGGACTGGGAATGTGCTTGTGGAAAATATAAGAGAATGAGATACAAAGGCCTTGTATGTGAAAAGTGTGGGGTTGAAGTAACTAAATCAAAAGTAAGAAGAGAAAGAATGGGACATATTCAATTAGCAGCACCAGTAGCACATATCTGGTACTCTAAAGGAACTCCTAATAAGATGGCTCTTTTAATCGGTATATCTCCAAAAGAATTAGAATCGGTACTTTATTTTGCTAGATACTTAGTGTTGAGCCCTGCTGATACTGGTTTAGAAATTGGAAAAATATTAACTGAAAGAGAATATAAATTATACAGACAACAGCATGGAAAAGCTTTTGAAGCTAAGATGGGTGCTGAAGGTATATTAAAATTATTGGAAAGAATAGATCTTAAAAAATTATCTAAAGAATTAGAAAAAGATTTTGAAGAGGTTACTTCTGCTCAAAAAAGAAAGAAATTAGTAAAAAGATTAAAAGTTGTAAGAGACTTATTATCTTCTGAAAATAGTCCTGCTTGGATGATACTTAAGAGTGTTCCTATTATTCCTGCTGATCTTAGACCAATGGTACAATTAGATGGTGGAAGATTTGCTACTTCAGACTTAAATGATCTATACAGAAGAGTAATCAATAGAAATAATAGATTAAAGAAATTATTAGATATTGGTGCACCTGAGATCGTAGTAAAAAATGAAAAAAGAATGTTACAAGAAGCTGTAGATGCCCTTATCGACAATGGTAGAAGAGGTAAACCAGTAGTAGCTCAAAATAATAGAGAGTTAAAGTCGTTATCAGATATGCTTAAAGGTAAGCAAGGAAGATTTAGACAAAACTTATTAGGAAAACGTGTGGACTACTCAGCAAGATCGGTAATTGTAGTAGGACCGACGTTAAAATTACACGAATGTGGGATTCCTAAGAAGATGGCATTAGAGTTATACAAGCCATTTATCATGAGAGAATTAGTAAAAAGAGAGATTGCTGGAACTATCAAAACTGCTAAGAAATTAGTAGAAGATGCAGATGATTGTGTATGGGAAGTAATAGAAGATGTAATAGCTGATCATCCAGTATTATTAAACAGAGCCCCAACACTACATAGATTATCTATCCAAGCTTTCCAACCAGTATTAATTGAAGGAAAAGCAATAAGATTACATCCATTAGCATGTTCAGCATTTAATGCCGACTTCGATGGAGACCAAATGGCAGTACATTTAGTATTATCACCTGAGTCTATCATGGAAGCAAAAACTCTTATGATGGCTTCAAATAATATTATAGCACTATCAAATGGTGAACCTATAGTTGTACCATCTCAAGATATGGTAATGGGTTGTTTCTATATGACAAAGGAAAAAAAAGGTGCTAAAGGGGAAGGAATGAACTTCTCAAATAAGAACCAGGCTATCACGGCTTACCAAAATGATATCATCGAAACTCATGCACTTATTAATGTAAGAATGGGTAAAGACGAAGATAGAAATATGGTGACAACAACTGTAGGAAGACTTTTATTCAACGCCTTATTACCAGCTGAAGCTAAGCGATATGATGTAACATTTGGTAAGAAACAGTTGAAAAATTTGATAACTGATCTATTTAAAACTCAAGGATTTACTATTACAGCTGAGTTAATCAATGATATCAAAGATTTTGGTTTCCATTATGCATGTTTGGCAGGAATAACTGTAGGAATAGAAGATATGACAATTCCTGAAACTAAAAAAGATATCTTATCAAAAGCAGATGAGGCAGTAGCTAAAATCAACAGAGCTTATAAAGCTGGAGAAATCATAAATGAAGAAAGATATAGAAGAACAGTTGCAATCTGGTCACAAGCTACCGAAGATGTAACTACAGATATGATGAAAGGTCTAGACGACTTTAACCCAGTAAACATGATGGCCAACTCAGGTGCCAGAGGTTCCATCGCACAGATGAGACAACTAGCTGCCATGAGAGGACTAATGGCTGATACAACTGGTAAGATCATTGAAGTACCTATCAAAGCCAACTTTAGAGAAGGACTGACAGTAATGGAATTCTTCATGTCATCACATGGAGCAAGAAAAGGACTAGCAGATACAGCTCTAAGAACAGCTGACTCGGGTTACTTAACAAGAAGATTAGTAGATATATCACATGAAGTTATTGTAAATGAAGATGACTGTAAAACCCATGAAAATATAGAAGTTGCCAACCTAGTTTCAGAAGGTAAGATCATTGAATACTTACATGAAAGAATTTTAGGTAGAGTAATAGCAATAGATCTTTATCACAATGATGAAGTATTATACCCTAGAGGTACAATGATGGATGAAGAGATCGCACAAGACATCGTAGATAAAGGTATTAGATCAGTTAAGATCAGATCTCCATTGACGTGTGCTCTTGAAAAGGGAGTTTGTAGAAAATGTTATGGTAGAGATTTATCTAACCATAGAGATATCCTATTAGGAGAAGCTGTAGGAGTAATCGCAGCCCAGTCTATCGGAGAACCTGGTACACAACTTACAATGAGAACTTTCCATACAGGAGGAGTTGCATCTACATCGATCGCTCAAGATACTATTAAAGCAGAAAATGATGGTGTTGTAGAATTCCAAGAAATTAGAACTTTATTAAATAAAGAAACTAATGAATTACAAGTAGTTTCTCAAGGTTCAAAAATAATTATTGGAACATATGAGTACACAGTAACGACTGGTTCAATCTTAATGGTAGAAGAAGGACAAACAGTTAAAGATGGAGATACATTGACACAATTCGACCCATACAATATCCCTATTATTGCTGAAAAAGATGGTAGAATTGAATATAGAGAACTATTCATCAAAGAATTATATGACGAAAAATATGATGTTACTGAATATCTTGCAATCAAACCAGTAGAAACTGGAGACGTCAACCCAAGAGTTATTATATTTAACTCTAAGGATGAAAAAGTTGCAGAATATGTAATTCCATATGGAGCATATCTATTGATGAAAGAGGGAGATAAAGTATATGAAGGAGATATCCTAGCTAAAATCATCCCAGAAACATCAGGAACAAAAGATATCACAGGTGGTCTTCCAAGAGTACAAGAATTATTTGAAGCTAGAAACCCTAAAGGTAAAGCTATCTTAACTCAAATTGATGGTAAGGTAGAAGTTACTGGTAAGAAGAAGAAAGGGCAAAGAATAATCTTAGTTAGATCTGTAGAAGATTCTGAAATAGTTAAAGAATACTTAGTTCCAATGGGAGAACATTTAATTGTTACCGACGGAATGATAATTAAAGCTGGAGATAAGTTAATTGAAGGTGTTATTTCACCACATGACGTACTTGAGATCAAAGGTTTAGTAGAAGCAGAACAATTTATCCTAGAGTCTGTACAACAAGTATATAGAGACCAAGGAGTTTCGGTAAACGATAAACATATCGAGATCATTGTTAAGCAAATGTTTAAGAAAGTAATAATCTTACATGCAGGAGGGTCTTTATTCTTAGAGGAAGAAGTTATCGAAAAGAGAACAGCAGACCTTGAGAATAAGGCACTTAGAGAAGCTGGTAAGAAAGAAATAGAGTATAGATCTGTAATCCAAGGTATTACCAAGGCAGCAGTAAATACTGATAGTTTCATCTCAGCAGCATCATTCCAAGAGACTACTAAGGTTCTTTCAAATGCAGCAATTGCAGGGAAAGAAGACTATTTAGAAGGATTGAAGGAGAATGTAATTATAGGTAAAAGAATACCGGCAGGTACAGGATTTCATGAATATGAAGATTTATATGTAAAAGCTGTAGAAGAAAAATAAAAGATAGGCGACTTAGTCGCCTATTTTACTATAAATATACTAAGTCCCCTTAACAATTTCATGAAATTTTATGATTATTAAAATTTATAAATTCTTATGGCAAAAATTGAAACATAAATAATTTAATATTTTTTTATTTATAGAGAAGGAGATAAAAGTTATTAAAGGAGAAAAAAATATGGGAAGAGGAAGGTTATTCGTTGTGTCTGGTCCAAGTGGAGCAGGGAAATCAACAGTATGTAAACAAGTTCGCAGAGATCTAAATATTAATTTAGCTACATCAGCAACTACTAGATCACCTAGAGAAGGGGAAGAAGACGGTAGGGAATATTACTTTTTAACTTTAGAAGAGTTTGAAAAAAGAATAGAAAATGATGAATTTTTAGAGTATGCGAATGTTCATGGGAATTATTATGGAACTTTAAAGTCTGAAGCGGAATCTAGGTTAGGACGTGGAGAAAATGTAGTATTAGAAATAGATGTACAGGGTGGAATTCAAATAAAAAAAAGATTTGATAATGCATGTTTAGTTTTCTTTAAAGCTCCTACAGAAAAAATATTGGAAGAAAGACTTCGTGGAAGAGGTACTGAACCTGAAGAAACTGTCCAATTGAGACTAAAAAATTCTCTTAAAGAGATGGCTTTTGAAGAAGAATATGATCATGTAATAATCAATGGAACTGTTGATAAATCTGTATTGGAATTGATAGAAATAATAAGAAAAGAAAGTAATTAATAATGGAGGGATGAAAATGAAAAAACAAATAACTTACGATGAATTATTAGAAAAAGTACCTAACAAATACAAATTAGCAATGACTCTAGGTAAAAGATATGGTCAATTAGCAGCTGGAGAAGCACCTTTAGTAAAAGTAAGAAAAAAAGACACTTTAGCAGAGATTGCAAGTAAAGAAGTATTAGAAGGAAAAGTGGAATTAGTAAGAGGAAACATAGAGGGATAGTATGAAAAAAATTCTATTAATTTTTATCTTGTTACTCCTAATTGGGTGTGGAAAAAAAGAAAAGAAAAAAATAGTAGAGAAAAAATTTGCCTTTGGGACTATGATCGATATGGTAGTTTATTCTGAAAATACAACGCAAGCTAAAAAATCTATGGATCTTGCTTTTAAGGAGATTGAAAGAATAGACGATAAATTTAACACTCACAAAGAGGCTAGTTTAATTTATAAATTGAATCACAATCCAGGAAAGTTTTTTGAGCTAGATAGTGAAGGTTTATATCTATTTTCAGGTGTAAAAAAAACTTATAATTTAAGTAAAACTAAGTATGATATCACTATAACTCCACTTATGAAAATTTGGGGTTTTTTTGATGATTCTGATAAGGTAAAAATTCCTAAAAAAGATCAATTGGAAAAAGCTATTAAAATGGTAGACTATAAAAATTTAGAAGTTATAGGGAATAAAATAAGGCTTAAAACTTCTAAAAATGAAGTAGATACAGGGTCTTTTTTAAAGGGTTATGCTATTCATAGAGCTAAGATTATATTAGCTAAAAATGGTGTAGAACACGCCTTTATAAGTGCTATATCTAGTATTGAAACTTTAAATAAAAAACCAGAAGGAAAATCTTGGAAGGTAGGGTTACAAAACCCAGAAGATCCCTCTAAAATTTACCATATTGTAGGAATAGATGATAAATCTATTGGTGTTTCTGGAGATTATCAGATCTATGTAGAGATTGATGGCAAAAAATATCATCATCTGATAGACAGAGATACTGGATATCCTGTTAGTGATAGAAAGATGGTCGTAGTTATCGGAGAAGATGGTTTCTTTGCCGATATGTATTCTACCGCTTTTTTCTCTATGTTTATAGAAGATGTAATTGCTTATGTTAACAGTACAGATGACTTAGAGGTAATGATTGTAAAAGGTGATATGTCTGAAGTATATAGTGATGGATTTAAAAAATATATGATTAAATAATAGAAAAAGTAGGTGTGATTTATAATTACACTTATTTTTTTTCAAAAATAAAGGAATTAAACCTCCTTCTAGTATACTTCTTATGGAATTAAAATACAGTAAGGAGGAGAAAGATGAAAGAGAGAAAACAAGGATTTACATTGATAGAACTGTTGGTGGTGATAGCAATAATAGGGATCTTAGCCACGACATTGGTTCCTAAATTAAGGGAACAATTAGCTAAGGCAAAGGATTCTAAAGCTATAGCCGTATTAGGAGCAACAAGGACAATAGGGGATATAATCTTAGTAGAAAAAATGGTGTTAGATTTAACAAATGATGGAAACATATACGTGACTACGAAAGAAATTTATGATAAATTAGATTCTAAAGCTCATGAAATTTTTAATGGAGATGATACTAATTACTTGCATATAGGGGGAAGCAAAAATAAAGATGGAACAGAGGTTAGTTACAAAGGTCTTGTTACTTATGATAGTGGTTATGATAAAACATTAGGACCTTGCTTTAAAGTTGCAGGAGATTCTCTAGAAATAAATCTAGTAACTTATTCAGATATTATTAAGAACTTTATTACAAAAGATTATAGTATGGAAGGCAAAAAATGGACGGAATATTAAAGAAATAAAGAATATTAACTTAGGAGTCAATTAATCCATCGGCTTCTTTTACTTTTTAATGTTGAAAAGAACTTCAAAATATAAAAAAATTAATTTTGAAAAAGGTGAAATATAAACTATACTTAAACTGAACGAAATTATACTTATATATTTCTTACATAAAATTACGTTTGACACCTTAGGTGAAACAAAAATTATAGGGGGAAAAAGATTATGGTTAATTTATTGTTATTGGGAATAGTTGGCGGGCTATTAGCATTGATAGCTTCATATTTTTACGCTTCAAAAGTAAATAAATATGAAATTAATGATGTGAAGGTCGAAGAAATAACTGAAGCGATTAGAGAGGGTGCCATGGCATTTTTACATGCTGAATACAAGGTATTAGTGTGGTTTGTTTTAGGAGTTTCAATTTTATTAGGAATATTTTTAAGTCCTTATGTGGCACTTACTTTTATATTGGGAGCAATTACATCAGGAGTTGCTGGTAATGTAGGGATGAGAATAGCTACTAAAGCTAATGGAAGGACTGCTATAGCCGCTAGAGACGGAGGATTATCAAAAGCATTAGATGTAGCTTTTGCAGGTGGAGCCGTTATGGGGTTAGCAGTAGTAGGTTTAGGTCTTATAGGAGTTTCAGCATTGACTATTATATTTGGTGCAGATATGAAAATTATTACAGGATTTGGAATGGGAGCATCATCAATCGCTTTATTTGCTAGAGTAGGTGGAGGAATCTATACTAAAGCAGCCGATGTAGGTGCAGACTTAGTAGGAAAGGTTGAAGCAGGAATACCTGAAGATGATCCGAGAAATCCGGCAACTATTGCAGACAATGTGGGAGATAATGTAGGAGATGTAGCAGGAATGGGAGCCGATTTATTTGAATCATATGTTGGGTCAATGATCGCTACTATGGCACTAGGAGCTACTCTTTCTGGACTTATGCCAGAAGAAAGAATGGCGCTAATTATAGCTCCAATCTTAATAGCATTTGTAGGGATTATAGCATCTATAATAGGAACGTTCACAGTAAAGACAGATAACCCAGATGAGGTTTATCATAAATTAGAGAACGCAACTAGAATTTCTGGAATTTTAGCACTTTTAGGAGCTTTTGGAGTTATAAAATATTTAGAAATTCCAATGGGTGTATTTTATGCAATTGTTTCTGGATTAGTAGCAGGGTTGGTTATAGCACATTTTACAGGTTTATATACTGATACAGGTAAAAAATCAGTAAATAGAATTTCTGATGCAGCTAAAACTGGACCAGCTACATGTATAATCGAAGGATTAGCAGTGGGTATGGAATCTACTGTAGCGCCTATAATAGTAATAGTAATAGCTATTTTGGCAGCCTTTAACTTTGCAGGACTATATGGAATAGCCATTGCAGCAGTAGGAATGTTATCAACTACAGGTATGGTAGTAGCAGTAGATGCATATGGACCAGTAGCAGATAACGCAGGTGGAATCGCAGAGATGTGTAACTTACCAGAAGAGGTTAGGGCTTGTACAGATAGATTAGACGCAGTAGGAAACTCTACAGCAGCAGTAGGGAAGGGTTTTGCAATTGGATCAGCAGCACTTACGGCATTATCGTTATTTGCAGCTTATAAGCAATCAATAGAGGCTCTGACAGGAAAGGCATTAGTAATTGATGTAACTAATCCTAAGGTAATAGCTGGATTATTCATCGGTGGGATGCTTACATTCTTATTCTCAGCTTTAACTATGACAGCAGTGGGAAAAGCAGCCATGGAAATGGTAGAAGAGGTTAGAAGACAATTTAGAGAAAATCCAGGAATTATGGATTATACAGTTAAACCCGATCATAAAAGATGTATAGATATTTCTACAAGATCATCGCTAAGAGAAATGGTTGTACCAGGATTATTAGCAGTATTAGCTCCAGTAGTTATTGGACTATGGTCTGTAGAAGCATTAGGTGGATTATTAGCAGGAGCACTTGTAACAGGTATATTAATGGCTATTATGATGGCAAATGCCGGTGGAGCTTGGGATAATGCTAAAAAACAAATAGAAGCAGGTTATGGTGGAGATGGAAAAGGATCTGACAGACACAAAGCGGCAGTAGTTGGAGATACAGTAGGAGATCCATTTAAAGATACTTCTGGACCATCATTAAATATTTTGGTTAAACTGATGTCTATAGTTTCATTGGTATTAGTTCCATTATTTATATAATTTGACAACAAAATTATAAATTTAGAGCCAGAGAATTTTCTCTGGCTCATATTAACTTATTAGAAGGTAAATTTCAAATAAAAAAAACAAAAAAACAAAAAATATTCAAAATAGTATTAAAAATACTTGAAATAATGAATATTATGAGATATACTGAAATGTAGTATCAAAATAAATTAAGATGGTGTTTTTATGAGATTTAGAAATGAAGATTTAGATAAGGTTATAACACAATTGAATATTGTAGAAGTAATAGGGGAATATGTTGAGTTAAAAAAGACAGGTTCAAACTATAAAGGTCTTTGCCCATTTCATAAAGATACTAATCCTTCCTTTATGGTGAGTACCTCAAAAAATATATATAAGTGTTTTGTTTGTGGTGCCGGTGGGAACGTTATTAAATTCTATATGGAATATAATAAATTAAATTATGGGGAAGCAGTATATGAGTTAAGTAAAAAATATAATTTAGACATAACTCCTATAAATGGAAATAATTCAGAGGATAAAAATAAGAAATATTATAAAATATTAGATGAGGTACTTTCATTTTTTAAAGAAAATATTTTCTCTAACTCTGGGAGAGAAGCACTCTCTTATCTAAATAAAAGAGGAATGCAACCCGATTTTATAAGAGATAATAATTTGGGATACGCATTGAATGGTTGGGATTCATTGTACGATCATTTAATAGAAAAGGGATATGATCCTCCCATTCTTTCTAAATTAGGTTTAATAAAGAGTGGCGATAAAGGTTACTATGATACATTTCGCGACAGAATAATTTATCCGATTTATTCACCCAGTGGAAATGTAATCGCTTTCGGTGGAAGAACTATGAGCGACAGAAAAGATATTGCAAAATATTTAAATTCACCAGAAACACCGTTGTTTCATAAGGGACGAAACCTCTATGGAATAAAAAATAAAGGAAATAGTATTAGAAGAAAAAATTATGCTCTTCTAATGGAAGGTTATATGGATGTACTAGCAGCTCATGCCTATGGGTTTGACGTAGCTTTGGCTCCTTTGGGAACAGCTTTTTCCAATGAACAAGCTGAACTCTTAAAAAGATATACATCCAATGTGATAATCGCTTTTGATATGGATAATGCCGGAAGGGTTGCCAGTGAAAAAGCTAGTCTAGTCTTGAAAAGATATGGATTTAATATAAGGGTTTTAGAACTAAAGAATGCTAAAGATCCCGATGAATTTTTAAAAAAATATGGTAAGACTGAATTTTTGAAGTCAGTAAAGAACTCAAAAGAAATATTTGATTTTTTATATGATTATTATGTTAAGGAATATGATTTAAGTAATTTTATGGCAAAACAAAATTTTATAGGTAGGTTTAAAGAATTTTTTCTATCTGTAGAAACTGATTTGGAAAAAAGCTTGTATTTGAATAAATTGTCAGTATCCTTGGGAATGGAAAAAGAGATTGAAATATTAAAAAAAATCTTAATACTAAACAATGAAAATACTGTGGTGCCTAGAAGAATAGAGAAGCCGCTTTCAAAGACGAGATCATTAAAAATAGATGAATTAGAATTAGAAACACTAAAACTTTGTTTAAAAGAAAAAAAGTATTTTGAAAAATTTAAAAATAAGACTATAATTACACCCTTTGTTCAAAATATATTTGATACAATGGAGCAAAATGGAGAACAAAACTATATGCAAGAATTACTGCGTGGAAATTTTTTTAAATTAGAGGAGGAAGAGGAGGAGATAGTACTTAATATATCTACAGAACTTTCTGCTAAAAATGAAGAAGACATTATGAATACTTATATTGAAATTTATAAGAGATGGTTCATAAAAGAGATAGATGAAAAGATGGGATTTTTTAGAACAAATGATATAAAATCATTTTTAAGGTGTAAAAAAATAAAAGAAAAAATAATTAGTGATATAAAGATAGATGATTTAGAGGAAAATTATAAAGAATTTATTTCTATGAAAATTTGATTTGTAAGTGTTGAGGAGGCAAGATGAAAAATTTTATTAAAAATGGAAAAGTCCGTGAAATTATAAAGAAGGCTTTAGAAGACAAAATTATATCTTTTGAAGAGATAAACAGTAAACTTCAAGATGATTTTGCTCCAGAAAAAATAGAAACCCTGATCAATGGGATGATCAATCAAGGGATAAAAGTAGTAAGTGAAAAAGAGTTGAAGAAAAAGACAGAATCCAAAGAAAAAACCGTTAAAACAACTAAAACCAAATCAATGATAGTAAAATCAGGCCTTCCAGAAGATGATTCTGAATTTGACCCTAAAAAAGTAAAAGAAGTAACTAAAGAAGAATTAGATACTAAGAACTTACTTGTAGGGGGAGTATCTGTAGATGAACCGATAAAGATGTATCTTCGTGAAATTGGGCAAGTTCCATTATTAAAGCATGCTCAAGAGATCGAATTAGCTAAATTATCTGATGATGGGGATGAATGGGCTAAAAATCAACTTGTAGAAGCTAACTTAAGATTAGTAGTAAGTATAGCAAAAAAACATACTAATAGAGGTCTTAAGTTATTAGATCTAATCCAAGAGGGAAATATTGGTCTTATGAAAGCTGTTGGAAAATTTGAACATGCAAAAGGATATAAGTTTTCTACATATGCCACATGGTGGATTCGTCAAGCTATAACAAGAGCTATAGCTGACCAAGGTAGAACTATAAGGATACCGGTACATATGATTGAGACAATAAATAAGATAAAAAAAGAAGCTAGAATCTATCTACAAGAGACAGGAAAGGAAGCTACACCTGAAATATTAGGTAATAGATTAGGAATGGAAACTGAAAAAGTAAAAACTATCTTGGAAATGAACCAGGATCCAATTTCATTAGAAACTCCAGTAGGAAGTGAAGAAGATAGTGAATTAGGAGATTTCGTAGAAGATAATAATATGCTTAGTCCATACGAAGAAACTCATAAAACTTTATTAAAGGAACAGTTAAATGAAGTTCTATGCAGTTTGAGTGATCGAGAGGAAAAAGTTCTTAGATTTAGATATGGTTTAGATGACGGTTGTCCAAGGACATTGGAAGAAGTTGGAAAAATATTTAAAGTAACTAGGGAAAGAATTAGACAAATTGAGGTAAAGGCCTTGAGAAAATTAAGACATCCTAGTAGAAGAAAGAAATTAGAAGACTTTAAAACAGTATAAAAGTAATAACAATAAAAAAAGAGGTTGACCCCAAAAGGGGAAAGCCTCTTTTTGATTACAATGAATCTCTCTCTCTTAGTTTCTTAGAGAAAACCAATGAGTAATATTTTTCTTTTTAGCAGGATTTCTATACTTATGAGCTTGGAACTTCTCGATATAGATGGAATCACCTTGACTTAAAGTGTAAAGTTTGTTATTTAATTCAATCTCTAAACTACCTTCAATAACAACTCCTACTTCATCATAATTATGTCCCCAAGAAAAATCACTATGTTGATTGTCATCTGAAATAGTTATAGATATACCATTTAATGCATGATTAGCATTGGTTAATGTCTCTATAGTAATGTCTCCTTGTTCCGATTCAAAGATGGATTTTCTTTCATCTCTTCTAGTAATTGGAGATTGTTCGTTAACATCTTGTAAGACTTCCATAAGGTTAACTTCGAGAGCTTCGCAAATTTGTTGAAGATTACTGATAGATGGACTATTTTGCCCTCTTTCTATATTGCTGATAAATCCAACTGATAGGCTGGTTTTACCTGAAAGATCTTTTATAGTCATTTTTTGTTCTTTTCTAAAAAATTTAATTTTTTCTCCTAAATTCAAGGTATATTCCTCCTAAATCTAAATGTTAATATATATTTTCCGTTTATCTTAATATCTTTAATTTTAAAATGATCTTTTTATATCTAAAAAAATAGTATTTTAAGGCAAAACGTAATATTTTAAAACATTGTATTTTATTTAACACTTAATTATATCATAAAAACTAAGATATTAAAAATTGAAGTTTCA
>NZ_JBATVM010000040.1:0-2267 GCF_049671765.1 Psychrilyobacter sp. | reverse complement strand
GTCTATTTTTTCTTTTTTATCAAAAATTTTTCTTGATTTATCAGGCACTTCTAAATTCATTGTATTATTTGAATTAAGTAGTTTTTTTAATTCTTTTAAGACATTCTCTATAAGAAGTAATGGAGTATTTTCTATAAAATAAATTTCATTGGAAATACAGTATGCTATTGCTGTAATATCATAACTGCTAAAAGAAATTTCTCTTTTCGAATCTGCTTTTAAAGTTTTTAATAAACGAACTATTCTTTTATAATTTTGATTTGTATTTTTATCTTTTATTTCTAATAATTCATTATGATAAAATGGTGTATTTAAAATCCTTTCATTTTTATATTTATCAAGAATTTCAACTCCTCTATAATGCCTTTTTTTTTCTTCATTATACTTAATTGTATCATACCAATTAGCAGGCACTACATCCACTTTCCGTTTTAATGATCCGCCATCTAGAGCAATTGATTTTGCACCACTATCATCAATTTTTACTTTTGGAAATTTATCTTTTAAAATATTAAAACATTCTTTTCTTAAATTAAGTAAATCATCATTAGGACTTCCTGAATAAGGATTTGTTGGTTTTAAAGGTGGTTCTAAAGCAAAATATTTTTTTGTAATAACCAATATATCTATATCACTATTATCTCTTATATGTGTGTTATTTGTAACAGATCCTTGATATTCAAATTCTATTCTATCTATTTCTTTTAAATGTTTTTTTACTCTTTCGCCTTCTTCAATCGTAGCTAAAGTATATTTTCTACCAACTTCTTCCATGTCTCCTATTGCATATTTTATTGGTTTTTCTTCTGAAAGTTTCTCATAAGATTCTAATAGTGGACTTGAACTAACCGATTCTCCAAACATAAAAAAATTATCAGTTGATGTTCTTCTTTTCTTTAAGTTATCTAATTTTATATCATATTTCATTTTTTATCCCCTCCCTATTTGTAAAAAAATTTTTATTCCTTTGTTAAAATCAATTCACCATTGGTAGATCTGTCGCGATTATTGTTAAAATAGTTTCCTTTTGCTTCTAAAAAGTTTTCATTAAAAATCAAATCACATTTCCCTTCATGCTTCCTCATATCTTTTTCAGCACACATATTTGGATTATTATTGTATTCATAAGTTAATTTATAACCATGTCCTTTAATATGTTCAATATTTCCTAATGTACTTCGAGAATCAGAACTAGAACTTTTAGTTCTTAATATTATTAATATTTCATCCCATGTTTGTGTAATAATTAATTTTCCTTCCCACTTAAATTCTTTATTTAATTTTTCATTAAATGATCTACCATTAATAATCCATTCCCCGTTAAAATTAGGATATTTAAATAAATACCTAAAAAATTTGTTTTTCCAAACTACTTTAGAAAAAAATATATATAATAAAGTTGAACAAGTTAATACACTAATAGAATAAGTAATAGTCATATTAAAATTATTAGAAATAACTTGAATTTGTTCATTAATAAATGATGAGATTATTCCTGCAAATATTGTTATACAAATAATTATTTTAACTCTTGGATGCCCCTTTACTGTATATTTATGCATATTCCTCCTATGACTCTAAATTAAAGAGGGAATTATGATAATTCCCTCTCAATCTAGAGCCTTTACGACTATTTATTTTCTTGATGATATATTCTATGTGCCCTAAAATATATATATACCATTCGTAAATCTCTTTTTTTATAAATATTAAAACCATCATTATATACAAGACTTATTATTCTATCAGCCTTTTCTAAAACTTCTTCTGATACTTCGTTATCTTGTGTCAAAACATTTAATGCAGAACCACAAACACTTTTAATAAAGGGAATATCACTTTCTTCATCCTTCAATGTTTCAGGATGATATTTGTTATCACCTAAATGTTCCGCTGAATATCTTATAACTGAATTTTTTAACTGTTCTTTTGATAACTTTTCTATTTCATTTTCTATTTGTCTCAATTCTTCTTTAATCATTTTTTTCAGTTCTTTTTTAGTCATTCTATTCCTCCTAAAATTAATCCTTATGATAATAATAATAATAATAATATCTTATCCCTTCTCCTAATTTAGGAGATGGTTAAGATGAGGTCTAGAGTTTAGTTATGTTTCGCTCTGTCTCTTTCTTCCGCTTGCTTATATGAGTTCCAACCATCTAAATCTCCAGTTAAGTATCCTGTGATTCTTCTAGTTCTTGAAATTTCTTTACTTCCACAGATAGGGCATGCACATTCGATGATTCCTTTATATCCGCAAGATCTAC
>NZ_JBATVM010000039.1:0-5450 GCF_049671765.1 Psychrilyobacter sp. | reverse complement strand
ATATATACCTCTGGTTTTATCCCACAGGCTTCTGCTTGTACCACTTGAGCTCTTCCCATTTCCAATCCATTTTCAGTTATATACGAATTAAGTGCCATATTTTGTGATTTAAACGGACAAACACTATACCCATCCTTATATATCAATCTGCATAATGCAGTTGTTATCAAACTTTTTCCTACTGATGATGCTGTCCCTTGAACCATTAGATTTTTATGTTCTTTCATTTTTCCCCCTATCGCTTATAGCGAAACTAAAAATTGAATTTTTTCTTTTAATATTTATAGCATATCAAAATATACCATGATTTTAGGTTTATTTATAGGGATAAAAGCAAGAAAAAAGGAGTTAATCATGTGATTAACTCCTTTTCCGCTATTTCTATTTCCATCCAGCTTCCACGTGGCTGTAATCTCCGTCTCTTCTTTTATATACTACATTTAATTCCTCTGTTTCAGCGTTCATAAATATATAGAATTTTTTTCCCATAGTTTCCATCTGTAAAATAGCTTCTCCTATTTCCATTGGCTTAGCCATTATTTTAGTTGGGATAACCCTGCTTGTTTTTTCTCTTGTTATATTTCCTGTTTCAGCATTATAATCAAATTTCTTAAGAGCTTTAGCATGTTTATTATCTCTTAATTTTTCTTTATGTTTAGTTAATTGTTTTTCAAGTACTTCTACTACTTCGTCAATTGCAGCATATAAATCTACATCTTCTATTGTAGCCTTTATTTTAGAACCATTTACATACACTAATACATCTGCTGTATGAATTTTTCCTGTTTTTACACTTTGTGCCGAAAGAGTGATATACACCTCCGCTATTTGGTCAAAGTATTTTTTGATTTTCCCAATTTTTTTCTCTGCATGTGCTCTTATTCCTGGTGTAACTTCTAAATGTCTTCCGCTTATAATCATTCTCATAGACTTCACTTCCTTTATTAGAAATTATGTATTTAGAGGTTTTAATAGCTCCTCTTAATTTAAGTATACCTCATTTTTTTGATTTTCCTATTTTAATTTAAAAAAATAATTTTTATAATAATAAAAACGTAATTTTAGATATAGAGAGATACAATCTAAATTTTTATTTTTTTATATAATTTATAATCTTTATCTCAAATTTCTATATTTATATAGCAAATTAAGTCTCTTAGTGATACTTTTTGTAAATATAATCTCCTAAACTATAAAAATAAGGATTCCCATAATGGAAACCCTTATTCTCGATAAATTATATAGATTAATATTCTTTAGGAGATTCTTCTCCTGTCAACACTCTTAAACCGCCTTCAGCTAAAGCCAACATCTCATCTTCTCCAGGATATACCTTTACCTCTCCAATAAACGAGATTCTATCTGTGATATCTTCCACTATTTTTTTAGAGTAAGCGATTCCTCCAGTTAAGATTATTGCATCTACCTTTCCAGAAAGTACAGTAGCCATAGATCCTATTTCTTTGGCTACTTGATAACCCATAGCTTTTACAATAAGAGCTGATTTTTCATCTCCATTTTGAGCATTATCAGTAACTTCTTTCATGTCATTAGTATCTAAATATGCTACTACCCCACCATTTCCTTTGATCCTTTTTTTTATGAAATTCAGATCATATTCACCACTTGTCGCCATCTTTAATAGATCCCCAATAGGAAGTTGTCCAGATCTTTCTGGTGAAAACGGCCCATCTCCATCTAATGCATTATTTACATCTATAACTCTTCCATTTGAGTGAGCTCCTACACTAATTCCACCACCAAGATGTACAACAATTAAGTTTAACTCATCATAGGATTTCCCTAATTCTTTCGCAGTTCTTCTTCCTACTGCTTTTTGATTCAATGCATGAAAAATACTTTTTCTTTCTAGTTCAGGAATACCAGATATTCTAGCTACATCATCTAATTCATCTACAACCACAGGATCTACAATATATGAAGGTTTGGATATAGTAGAAGCTATTTCATAAGCTATCCTCCCACCTAAGTTTGAGGCATGTTGTCCTAATACTCCAACCTTTAAGTCTGCAAGCATAGCTTCGTTCACTTCATAAGTTCCCCCGGCAATAGGCTTTAATAACCCACCTCTACCTACAATAGCTGCTAAATCTTCTAATTCTATCCCAGATTCAGATACCGCATCTAGAATAACTTCCCTTCTAAACTCCAATTGATCTGAAATATTTTTAAATGGTGCTAATTCCTCGTTTGTATGTCTTAAAGTTTTTTCAAAGATCTCTTTTTCATTTTCATAAATTGCTATCTTTGTAGATGTAGATCCTGGATTAATAGCTAATATTTTGTAATTCATTTACTTATCCCCCTACGAACTATTTCTAAAATTATAATTTCCCTGCTGTTATTGCTCCTAATATTATGGAATTTAACTTAGTTTCTTCACTGTCAGCTCTCGAAGTAAGAATAATTGGAGCTGTAGCTCCTACTATCAATCCTGCTCCCTTAGATCTTGCAAAATAAGATATAGATTTATATAAGATGTTTCCACCCTCGATATCTGGAGCCAATAAAATATCTGCCATTCCAGCTACTTCATGATCGATTCCTTTGTGTTTAGCTGCCTCTAGTGATACAGCATTATCTAGTGCAAAAGGCCCTCCTACTACACAATTTTCTATCTCTCCATTTTTACTCATTTCTTCTAGTTTATGTGCATCTATTGTATCTGACATCTTAGGATTCATTTTTTCCTTAGCGCAAATACAAGCTACCTTAGGAATTTTTATCCCCAAAGCACGAGCTACTTTTACAGAATTGTCTATTATTTTTTTCTTAGCTTCTACATCTGGAGCTATATTCATAGCCGCATCTGTAATAAAAAATAATCTATCATAGTTCTCAATTTCAAATACAGCAACATGAGATAGTATTCCATCTCCTCTAAGACCAATTTTCTTATCTAGGGCAGCTTTTAGTACCACACTTGTGTCCACTAGTCCTTTCATCAACATATCTGCTCTTCCACTAGATACTTCTAATACAGCTTGTCTAGCAGCTTCTACATCATCTTTTTTGTCGATGATTTTGTAGTTAGATAGTTCTATATTTAGCTCTTTTGCTATTTTTTCTATCTTGATAGAATCTCCTACTAAGATTCCATCTACTACCCCTTTTTTTCTAGCTTCTTCTACAGATAATAAAACCTCCCTATCTTGAGCTACAGCTACAGAAATAACTTTTTTTTCTCCTTGCTGTTGTGCTTTAGATAGTATTTCTTCAAAATTTTTCATCTTGCCCCCCTCGGTTATATTTAGTACAGATTAAAAACTTATAATTAAAAAGTAATTATAAGTTTTTAATCTGTAATTCCATTTTTAGTTAATCAACCACTAACTCTAATTTACCCTTGGTAAGATGATACCTTTTATCTGTTATACTTGCTAATTCCGTGCTATGAGTTACTACTATTATCGTTTGATTTTTCTCTCTACATATCTTTCTCAAAAGGTCATGGATAACCTCACTAGTTTCTTCATCTAAATTTCCTGTAGGCTCATCTGCTAATATTATCTTAGGTTCATTTATCATTGCCCGTGCTATAGCTACCCTTTGTTTTTCTCCACCAGATAGCTCAGTAGGTTTATGATCTAAGCGATCTCCTAACTGCATCTCTGTAAGTAATTCTGTGGCTCTTTTCTTTACTTCTTCACGAGTTTTTCTCTTTCCAATAAGTCCTGGAAGCATAACATTTTCAAGAGCTGAAAATTCTGGTAAAAGATAATGAAACTGAAATATAAACCCTAACATCTCATTTCTTAAAAGGTCGATCTTTGAACTAGGTGCCACACTTACGTTTTGGCCTGCATAATAAACATTTCCAGAATCTGGCCTATCCAACATACCAATCATATTTAAAAATGTAGTTTTCCCAGAACCAGATTTCCCAAGTACAGAAACAAATTCTCCTCTATTTATCTCAAAATCCAAGTCATTCAATATTTGTATATCTCTTTTTTTATCTTTATAACGTTTATTTAATTTTTCTATTTTTAATATTATATCTGACATCTTTCATCTCCTATTTTCAAAGCCTTTTTCTTGCACAAATTTATTTTAATATCCACTAATTTTAATTTTTAGTCGTACTTTAATGCTTCAACTACCTCTAATTTTGCGGCTTTATAAGCTGGAAAGATACTAGATAAAAATATTATAATAACATTTGCTATAACTATTACCAATATTTCCTTAGAAGTTATCTCTACAGGTATTTTATTTAAATAATAAATATTTGTTATTTGATTTATTGCATTATCTTTGACATACAAGAGGATTCCTCCTGATATACTCAGTCCAACTAAAATCCCAAGACTCCCCAAGAAAAGCCCCTCTATCATAAATATTTTCATTATATTCTTTCTGCTAAATCCCATAGACCTCATTATCCCAATATCTCTTGTTTTTTCCTTAACCAACATATTTAATATTACCCATACCACAAATCCTGCAATAATAACTATCAATGAAAATACCAAGATCATCACCGTTTTTTCAAGAGACAAAGCAGCCAATAAGTTCCTATTTAAATCTCCCCAAGTCCTTGTACTCATATTTGTTTTTATTTGAATCTGTCCTGCCGCTTTATCGGCACTGTATACATCATCTAAGAAAACCTCTAAACTCGTAACAGTATCACCAGTATAGGATAAAATTTGTACTGCACGTAATGGAACTATTATCATACTGGTATCGTACTCATAATATCCTGATTGAAATACTCCTGCTATAGTTAGATGCATTTCCCTGTTATCAGCAGAGACCACTGTTATTCTATCTCCTAATTTTGCTCCTAATTGATTAAATAATTCTTTTCCTATTAAAAATTCTGTAGGTTTTTTTATATCCATTGTTCCAGCAATTATTTTTTTATCCAAATTCATAGCTATCTTAGCATCGTCAAAATCTAATCCATTTATCTTTACTCCTGAAACGTATGAGCCAAAACCACCACTATATTTTAGAATTCCTTGAGTCGATATCTGAGGTACCGCACCCTTTATCCCTTTTATTGATTCTATCTGTGTCTGTAGTTCCCTATAATCATCTATAGCTTCTCCATCTTTTGTAGCCACTACATGAGAACTTATAGATAATATACTATCTACCATATTTTTATCTAATCCATTTGCTATTCCTATAGAAACCGTAAGTACTGTTACACCAATAGCCACACCTAATATAGCTATTATACTCTGTCTTTTTCTCTCTAAAATATGCTTTTTAGCTATAAAAAATTCTATCATACTAATGTTAATCACCCTCCGTCTGTTACCAAAATTATACAACATAATAACTCTTTGTACAATAAAAAAAAGCTAAAGCTTCTTCAACCCCCTGCCCCCATCTTGGGGGTTTTTTGGTATAATAACTATTATGACTACTATTACTCTTAAAGAGATTCTTACTAATGACAACTTAAAAGCTTTTTT
>NZ_JBATVM010000038.1:0-23827 GCF_049671765.1 Psychrilyobacter sp. | reverse complement strand
CCACTAAATATCTAGATTCTATCAAACACCTAGTTTTACTTTATGGTCCTCAACCATTAAAACAACAGGAATTAATAAAAACAATATGCAAAATACCAGAACAGATGAGATGTTATAAATTATCTATATATTTGTTAAAATTCTATTTAAATAATTCTTTAGAATATGAAGCTAATCTTCTCATTCAGAAAATACAATTATAAATTAAAAGGCTGAGAAAAGTGGCTAATACTCGTAGGGACTTTTTGCTAATGAAACTGCTAGAAGGGAGATAGTAGATCTTATAGTACCTACTAACATTCTATTTGACCAAAGCCAAGAAAAAGAATCATTAAATCATATCCGGTTTAATGGTTCTTTTTTTAGTTCTTTGTCAACTAATATTTGTGTTTTCCGTCATGAATATGAAACAAATCTAAGTAAAATCTTACAATAACAAGGTAAGAGTCTAATATTTCCTCAACTGTTTTTCAAATGCTCTTAAATGATTTTTAGATCCATCTCTTAGATATATAAATACTTCCCTTACATCACTCGGTAGTTTTTCATCTTTCAAGAATTTTTCATACATAGCTATATTATCTATCTCTGCTTGTACTCCTATCTCAAAAGTTTCTTTTAAAGTTTTTGGAATTATAAGATCTTTCTCATCTAATTTTCCATAACTAACATCATATTTTTCAATAAGAGGTTGCAACATTTCCATATGAGTCTCCTCAGCTCTCTTAATATTTGAAAATGGTCTGTCAATATTAAAAGTTTTCATTATCTTCTCATATTCTGTTTTTGCAAAAATTTCATCCTCTATTGCATATTTGATCATCTCCTGAACTGTCATATTATTATCTTTTCCCGCACTTTTATTACCACAACTAGCAAAAGTTAAACTTCCCAATACCAACATCATTATGATTCCTATAAATTTCTTTTTCATCTTCCTCAACCTCCTGTAGTAAGGGAAATTAATGAATTATCCCCTACATAAATTCAAACTTTTTTTTATTTTCAATTATCAATTGCTTTGCCTATACTTAACTTTACTACCTGAATATGAAAATCCTGTGAAGAAACAAAAAGAAGCTAATATTTTATTAAAATATTAGCTTCTTCCGTATATATCCACCTCGGTTTCTCTAATATTAGAGAAACCATACGAAGGAGGAGTTATTTTATTTTTCTTGTTTTACTTTTTTAGTTGTCGTTTTCTTCTTAGCCGGAGCCTTCTTTGCAGGTGCTTTTTTTGCTACAGCCTTTTTCGTAGTTGCTTTTTTTACTGGTTCTTTTTTCTTCGCAGGAGGAGCTACAGAAAGTTCCCCTGTTTCCTTATCTTTTAAGATCTTTCTTGTATTTTTACAAGTTGGATAATTACTACAAGCCAAGAATTTTCCCCTTCTACTTGCCTTTATCTCAAATTTACTCCCACATTTTTCACAGAGCCCAGCTTCTGCTATGAGTTTATCTTCTACAGCTTTGATCTCATCTAATAGATATTTAATTATTATAACTCCATCTATTTCCTCTAACTGCCCCTCTTTTACCATCTTTTTTATACTAGTTGGTAATGGAATTCTGATCTCATCTGTTGCAAAATTTTCACTTTCTAGATATTCTCCATATCTTCCCTTTTTTAAGATCATCATAGATCCATCTTCTGTTTTCATATCAGTATCTTTTTCTTCAAAATACTCATTCATTTCTAACAATCTTTCTTTTAGAGCTATCATTTCTACATCAATTTCTATACTTCCGTCTCTTAGAACACCTATAACATCACTAGATAATGGTAATCTTTTATTATCGGTTTCATAATTTTCACTTTCTAAATATTCACCAAATCTTCCTTTTTTTAGGTTATATCTCACACCTTTGATAACTATATCAGTAGCTATCCCCTTTTTAATTCTTTCTCTCTTTTGTACTATTTCATTGATAAATATATGCCCATCTTCTAATTCTTGTTCATCGATTTCCACTGTTTTTAAAGGGATTCTTCCACTACAAGTTTCAAAATGCTCACACTCTAAATATTTTCCAAATCTACCAGTTTTTAGGAGCATCTTTCCTGTACAGCCATCTACTGGACATGGTACATCCGATTCAATTCTTCTGTTAGTAATTTTTTCCACTTCTTTATCAAAGTTATCCAGTGCCTTTTTAAAGTCTACATAAAATTCTTTCAAGACATCGGTCCACTTTACTTCTCCTTCTTCTATTGAATCCAAAGCATCTTCCATACTAGATGTAAATTCCACACCTAATATTCTTGGGAAATATTTGTTTAATATCTTTTCTACATCATAACCTAATTTAGTAGGTACAAATGCTTTTCCCATAAATTCTACATATTCTCTCTTCTTTAAAGTTTCTATAATCGATGCATATGTCGAAGGTCTTCCAATCCCATCAGCTTCTAACTTTCTTACTAATGAAGATTCAGTAAATCTTTTAGGAGGTTTAGTCTCATCAGCTTTTATATTTAACTTTTCTAAATTTAACTTATCTCCCTTTTCAATACTAGGGAAACTAGCTGTTTTTATCTCATCTTCCTCTTTAAATACTTTATAGTATCCGTCAAATGTTACCTTATTTACTATCCCTCTAAATTGATATTTTTCATATCCACTTATCAGAGTAAATTGGTCATATTCCATAGGGGCCAATTGAGAAATTATAAATCTTTCCCAAATTAACTTATATAATCTATATTGATCAGAATTTAGATATTCTTCAACATTTTCTGGCTCTAAATCTATATATGTAGGTCTTACCGCTTCATGAGCATCCTGTATTTTCTTCTTGTCTTCTACTTTTTTCTTTGTTTCTTTTCCTATATATTTTTCACCATATTTATCTATAATAAATTGTTTAGCTTGCCCTTGAGCTTCCTCAGATATTCTAGTAGAGTCCGTTCTCATATAAGTAATTAGACCTTTTTGAGTTCCATCTATCTTTAGTCCTTCATATAAACTTTGAGCTACTCTCATAGTTTTAGAAGCTGAAAACCCTAAATATGATGAGGCTAATTGTTGTAATGTACTTGTTTTTAATGGTAGTGGTGGTTTCTTAGTTTTTTTAGATATCTCGGTACTAGTCACTTCAAAAGTTGGATGTTTTTCTAAAGATTTCTTTAGCTCCTCCATCTTTTCCTCATTCCACATTTTTATTCCTCTGTCATCCCCTGATTTATAGAGATTTAAATCTATATTATCACTGAAATTTCCACTTACTTCCCAATATTTTTTAGGAACAAATGCCTTTATCTCATCTTCTAAATCACAGATTAATTTTAATGATACAGATTGAACCCTTCCTGCACTTGTATTAGAAGATATTAATTGCCATAAATATGGACTGATAGAATAACCTACTATTCTATCTAATAATCTTCTTGCTTGTTGTGCATCTACCCTATCTTGGTTTATAGTTCTAGGATTCTTTACTGCTTCTCTTATTGCATTTTTAGTTATCTCATTAAATTCTATTCTATTTTTTTCATTTGGATCTAGTTTTAGTATATGAGCTACATGCCAAGCGATAGCTTCCCCTTCCCTATCCGGGTCGGCTGCTAGATAAATTTTGTCTGATTTTTTTGCCATTGCTCTTAAATTTTTAGTTATTTCTCCCTTACCTTTTATTGTCGAATAAGAGGGTGTAAAATCATTTTCTATATCTATACCCATCTTTGTCTTAGGAAGGTCTCTTATATGTCCATATGAGGCTGTAACCTCATAATTTTTTCCTAATATTTTCTTTATAGTATTTGCCTTTGCTGGAGACTCCACTATAACTAGATTTTTTTTAGCCACTTCTATCACTCCAATATTTTGTCTTTTTCATATTCTTCTATATTTACCACCTGCAATAGCTCTCACAAGTTTTTTTAATTCTAAATTTGTCAACAATCCCAAAAGTTTACCTATGGGAATATTAGTTTCTGTCATCAATTCATCCAAACTTTTTTCCACAACCAATACACTATAAACCTTTTTCTCTTCTTCGTCTATATCTATACTGATATTTATTTTATTTTCTCCAGTCCATCCATATTCATCTAATATATCTTTTCCACTGGTAATTAACTTACCATAGGAATCCTTGATGAGATTATTATTCCCCTCAAAAGACAGGTAGTTTGGAAATCCTGGAATAACAAATACATCTCTATCCTCTTCTAAAGCCAATTTAGCGGTTATTAAACTTCCACCTTTTTCATAACTTTCTACCACTGCAACTCCTCTAGTCAATCCGACTATTATCCTATTCCTTCTAGGAAAATTATATCTATCTGGAGGTGTTCCCAATGGATATTCACTTATAAGGGTTCCTTCTTTAGAGATTCGTTCCCATTCATATCTATTTTCAGGAGGATATATTACATCTAATCCACTTCCTACAACTGCTATAGTATTCCCACCTAAATTCAAGGCCCTTTTGTGAGCAGTTACATCTACTCCAATTGCTAATCCACTGGTTATGGTAACTCCCGCTCCTACTAAATCTCCTACCAATTCATTACATGCTGATTCCCCATAATTAGTCATCTTCCGTGTCCCCACTACTCCTATATTTTTATCATAAAAATTCATTTTACCCTTTATGTATAGAAAAACTGGTGGATGAGAGAGATTTTTTAAGTATAATGGATATTCTCTTTCCTTTATAGAAATTGTTTCAATATTTAAATTTAGCATCTTTTCCCTATAAAAATCAAGGTTAATTTTATAAGAATTTAAAATCTTAGCAATATCTTCATCTTTAAACCTCATAATTTTACTATAAAATAACCTATCATGGAGAAAAATTTCTTCAAATTCTTCACATAAATTCATCAGTTTAATTACTATACTATCACTTACTCCTGCTACTCTCAATTTATACCAAGAATCCATAGTTTTCACCTCCACGACAGTTTTATAAAAATATATTTTAAAATCCTATTTTATATTTATTGCTATTATTCGTGATTATATTTTTTTCATCCTTTAATTAGCATTTTTGTTTATTTATTATTAATTTCGTCCAAGCTTACTATATATATACCCTAAATTTTTTCTTACTTTTTTAGAATTAGGAAATTTAGCTTGTGCATTTTCCAAAACATCTTTAGCACTGCTATATTTATCCTCTGCCATATAGATATTTGCCATGGCTACATAAATATTTTCATCTTCCTGATATACCAGATATTTCTCCATATTTTCTATAGCCTTCTCATAATTCCCCTTCATTTGATAAGAATTTCCTAATCCAAGGTATCCCCTATAAAAATTAGGCTTTATAGACAAAAGTTTATTATAAAATAAAATAGCAGTATCATATTTCCCTAAAAATCTAGCAGTTGTAGCTGCACCAAAATAATTTCTATAATCTCCTCCCCTATCCTTCTTAAATACAATATAGGCCCTTTCAAAAGATTTGTCATTCATATATATACTTCCCAAGATATAAATATCCTCTCTATTTACATAATTAGTTTTCTTTAGGTAGTTCTCAAACTCCTCAAAATATTCCTCTTTTTTATCGTATCCCCACTTATGAACGTTTATTTTATTTAAAGTAAGTTTTTTTTGTAATGCTTTCGTATCTTTAGGGTTTAATTTTAAAATCTTTCTATACACTCCTAAAGCTTTTTCTATCTCCTTCAACCCCTCATATGAAAGAGCCACACCATAAAGAGATTCTATATTATCTTTTTTCACCTTAAATGCACTCAGATAAAAATTCAATGACTCACTGTAATCCCTCTCAAAATATGAGTTATCTCCTGCTTCCATATATTTTTGATAGGTTCTAAAGTCACTTTCTGCTTCTTTATAAGTTCCTTTAGTTACAAAACTATCTTGACCTTCTCCATATCCTATAGAAACTATCCCAATAAATAATATTATCAATAATTTTTTCATTTAGTTTATCTCCTCTACTTTACTAATTACACTACCATCATGGTAGATAATCTCTATTTTTTCATCTTTTTTTATATCTTCTACACTTCTTATAATTTTATTTCCTATTTTAGTTATTGTGTATCCTCTCTTTAATATTCCTTCTGGATTTAATGAGTTGATTTTTTCCATCCTGACTTCTAAAAGATGTTTTTTTTGTATTAAAGCACTATTGATAACTTTTTTTAGTCTGTCTTCCCTATCCATCAATAGATTATTTCTATCTGTAACAGTTTCTAGATAACTCCTCAATATGTAACTTCTTTTTAAAATCTCTAATTTTTCCTTTTTCCCCTTTAGATTAATTAATAAACTATTATTTAATTTTCTTTTCCTCTCCTCTAAGCTTTCTAGCAACAGGTCTTTCCTAGGAACTACTAGCTCTGCTGCATGAGTAGGAGTAGAAGCACGCATATCCGCTGTCAGGTCTGTCAAAAGATTATCTATTTCATGACCTACAGCTGAAACAATAGGAGTTTTAGTATTAAAGTATGCTAGAGCCACTTCTTTTTTATTGAATGACCAAAGGTCTTCTACACTTCCACCTCCCCGTCCTGCTATAATCAAATCTATCTCTTCCATACTATCTAAAATTTTTATACCCTTTATAATTTCATCTTCAGATCCTATTCCCTGAACCTTGGCAGGATAAACGTAGATATTTATATTTTTATACCTAAGTTGAGCAGTATTTATTATATCTTTTACTGCTGCTCCTGTTCCGGAAGTTACTATTCCTATATTTTGAGGTAATTTTGGAATAGGCAGTTTATATTTTGTATCAAAATACCCCTCTTTAGCCAATTCTCTTTTGGTTCTTTCTAGCTCCTCAAAGAGTTTTCCTAAAGTTCCCTCTTTTTCCACATGGGCTACCATAATTTGATAATTCCCATTAGCTTCATAAAGAGTTACCTTCCCAAATAATTTTATCTTATCTCCTTCTTTTAAATCCTCTGGTATCTTTTTAAATTTATATCCAAAAGACACACATTTTACACTAGCCTTACTATCTTTAAGGGTGAAATACAGATGACCGCTCTTATAATAATTTATTCCCGAAATCTCCCCTTTAAGAAAAAAATTATTAAAATTATCATTTCCTTCTAGATATTCCTTTACCATTTTATTCATTTGACTTACTGTAAATATTTTATCCTTCATTTTTTCTCCTCTTTTATCCCTTTCATAATATACTCCTGTTTTATTATATTCAAAAGAAATAAGAAAAAATTATATCTCCAATATTTTTATTCCTTCTTCCCAAACAGTTATTTTTTTATCTTCAGATACCTTTATAGCTAAACCATATTTAGATCCACTTATTGCAGCGGCGGTTCGAGCACCTTCTACTTTTTCTTTACTTCCATTCATATCTAATTTCACCAATCTACCAAATGATAGAAGATTAAATTCATTGTCTAGAGTCACAGCCCCATCTACTTTAGATATTAATTTTAAATATTCAAAATTATGATTTTTTATCCTTGTATTTTTTCCATCCTTTAAAACTGTTCTTTTATATATACTATTATCTTCATTTCCGCCTACAAATATTTTTTCCATCTCTCTCTTTTTTATGGTCCTCTCTAAAATTATAAAAAGACCTCCCTTGCCTTCCTCTAGGAGATTTTTAATAAGACAGACCAAAACATCTACATTCATTATTATATTTTTTATTATATCTTTTTTCTCTATTTTATCATTAAAAAGGTGAAATACAAAAGAATCCATATAAAATTTTTCTATAATTAAAAATTTTAAAATATGAAAAGATTTCAACTTCCATTTCCCACTCCTAAATGAAAGGTAGTTATCTATAGAATTCTGTAGATATAATTTTAACTCTTTATTTTTAATTTCCATATAAATGTATGGAAAATGTTCTCTTTTCTCTCTATTATAACTATTAAAAAGAACCTTAGAAGATATCATCTCTTTGTTAGAATATTTAACTAATTTTTCTATCTTATCCTCATTCATTTTAAATCCAGCTTTAAGTTCTATATTTATACTGTCTTTGTCTATATAACTTAAAATATTTTTAGATAGTAATGATATAAATGAGATTAAATAACCATTATTTTGATTCCTTAGTTGAAGTAACATTCTCTCTTTGAATACCTCATTTTTTACATCATTTACTCCTAATCCATAACCTTTAAAATCACTATCTATTATCAATACCAAATTATCTCCATTTAACATCTTTAGGGATAATTTCTCTTTGAAAATATCCTCTATTTTTTTAGGAGTATCAAAGGGAAGAAAATTTAATCCCATTTTTTTTAGTTCTTCAGGAATAATTTCTCTGTTTTTAAAGAGTAATATATTTAAGTTTGAATTTTCACTTTCATAAGTTTCATTGCAAATTCTCTTTATAACATTCATAAAATTCATCTGTTCATTTGTAACTACTAACTTTTCTTTTACCATATGACCTATTAATTTCTGAGAAAACTCCTCTATTAGATCTGTAAAGTAAATATTATTATTTTCCTCATAATATTCTTCTAAAATTATATCTAAAATTTCAAATATTTCACCTATATGTTCCAAAGTTTTCTTTGTGAATTCAGAATTAAATTCAGGTATAAACTCTACATGATTCCCATGAGCTTTTAATTTTAATTTTACTCCTAAATAATCACTTAATTTCTCCAAGAATTCTCCATAATAGTCTATTTTTTTCATTTCGCCCCCTTTTTATTTCTGAAAATAATATTTTTCAGTGAGTATTTAGTTGATTTTTTGGATTTATTTTTATATTCTAAGTGATATTTTTCCATCATTTCTGCCATTCCTTTTCTCTCATCATCGGTTAATATCTTAAACATTTCTAAAAATTTCAACTTTTCACTGAGAGGTTCTCCTCCTAATAATACATAGGCCATAGAATAAAAAACACCTCTTTTTTCCATGACATATTCTCCTGTTTCTTGAACTAATTTACTAGATACAAAAACTATTTCTCTTTTCTTAGTCTGGAATATAGTTTCTAGATCTCCTATCCTTTTTATTTTAAAATAATTCAATAATTTTATTATTTCTACAGGCGCTTCCTCTCTAATTTCCTCCTTTAAATTAAGTTCTTCTAGGGTATCTCTAAAAAGATTATTTAAAATAATATTATTCTCCATAAAATATCTAATAGTTATATTATTTAAAGGACTATCACTAGGCATGTTTTTCCCTAATTTTATAGAATTATGGACTTTTTCCTCATATTTCATAAGATCTTTCTTTATATTTACAAATTCCTTGTCCGCTAACTCTAATAAACTAGCGACTCTAGAAAAACTTCTTATCAATTCATCTGGTATTCCTATCCTACTTTTATACCCTAAATCATGTTCAATAGTGGCCCAAGTATGTTGTAGGAGACTTCTTATTTGTATTTCAAATCTTACCCCTTTAAATCTTTTATATTTCGCTTCTATTGGAAATGAAACTACATAATGTAAAGATAGATAACCAAAAGATCTAGGATCCAAAGTTTTTCTTTTATCAATAGTATTTTTTTCATCTACAATAAAAAAATCTTTTATTTTTTCAGCAGCTACATCCACCTGATCTTCCATAAAAGTAACTATTCTAACTCCTACAACATCAGTTATATCAGACAACCTTTGATACTTTCTTCCTTTATCATGAATTTTTTTAGTTAAACTTTCTTTAGTTTTCACCCTAAAATCTATACTTTGGAGTTTATATTCTTTATTTTCTATCTCGTTTTCAAAGATCTCCCCTATGACATCTATCATGTCATTATAAACAGGTAACATCTTATCATATTTTTTTAAAAAACGATCTACTTTTATGTTTTTCATGATTCCCTCCAATCACTTAGATTTCTAATAATAATTTATCTAATTTTAACATTTCATCTCTCTTTTTTATAGCTCCTTCAAAATCTAATTCTCCAGCTAACTGAGTTATCTCTTCCTTTAATTTTGCTATTTGCTTTATTATATCTTTTTTAGAACTATATATCATTATCTCTTCATTTATTTCATCTATATCCAAACCATAATCTAAATTAAGGAGATCTTCTGCGATCTCATTCACAGTCGATCTAGGATCTATATTATTTTTTATATTATATTCTATCTGTTTTTCCCTTCTTCTATCTGTTTCTGAAATGGCTTCTACCATGGATTTTGTCATAATATCTGCATATAAAATAGCTTCTCCCTCTATATTCCTAGCAGCTCTTCCCATTGTCTGTATCAGCGATCTTCTACTTCTCAAAAAACCTTCTTTATCTGCCTCTAATATGGCCACCAAGGATACCTCTGGAATATCTAATCCTTCTCTCAATAGATTTATTCCCACTAATACATCAAATTCCTTTTTTCTTAGCCCACGAATTATCTCGATTCTTTCCAAAGTATCTATCCCAGAATGCATATATTTTACCCTTACACCTAGATCTGCATAATATTCTGTCAATTCTTCTGCCATTTTTTTTGTCAATGTAGTCACTAAAACACATTGTTTCTTTTCCACCCTTAACCTTATCTCTTCCAATAGATCATCCACTTGATTTTTAGTTGGTTTTATTATTATTTTTGGTTCTACAATTCCTGTAGGACGTACCAGTTGTTCTGCTACTGCCGCACTATTTTCTAATTCAAAATCTCCAGGGGTAGCCGAAACAAATATCATCTGCCCTCCTACCTCTCTAAATTCTTCAAATCTTAGTGGTCTGTTATCTAAAGCAGACGGCAGTCTAAATCCATTTTCCACCAAAGTTGTCTTTCTAGATCTGTCTCCTTTATACATTCCACCAATTTGAGAAAGTCCTATATGAGATTCGTCTAAAAAGATTAAAAAATCATCAGGGAAGTATTCTAGTAAAGTATGGGGCTTCTCGCCCTCTTTTTTCCCCGACAAATATCTAGAATAATTTTCTATCCCTTTACAATAACCAATTTCCTTTATCATCTCAAGGTCATATTCAGTTCTTTGTTTTATCCTCTGTGCTTCTAATAGCTTCCCTGAATTTTGAAATTTTTCTACTTGGATCTCTAAATCATTTTTTATATCTTCCATTATTTGTTCTAATTTTTCACCTTCTGTCAAATAATGAGTTGCCGGCATAATCATTATCCTCTGGATATTTCTTTTTATATTCTGACCTGTAAGGGTATTTATTTCAGATATACTTTCCAACTCATCTCCCCAATATTCTAGTCTGTATCCACTTTCTTGATATACAGGATAGATATCTATAATATCTCCTTTAACTCTAAATTTTCCCCTTTCAAAGGCTATATCATTTCTCTCATATCTCAAATATATCAATTTTTTAATAACTTCATTTCTACTCATCCCACTCTTCAGATCGATAGCTAATGTCATCTTTTTGTATGTTTCAGGAGATCCTAAACCATAGATAGCAGAGACGGAGGCTACTATTATAACATCTTTCCTAGTTAGAAGGGCCGCAGTAGCCGAATGTCGCATCTTGTCAATCTCATCGTTTATAGATGAATCCTTCTCTATGAAAGTGTCTGTAGAGGGAATATAGGCTTCTGGTTGGTAGTAATCATAGTATGATACAAAGTATTCCACTGCATTTTCAGGAAAAAATTTTTTATACTCTGAATATAGCTGTGCTGCCAGAGTTTTATTAGGAGCCATAATAAGAGCTGGCCTATTAGTTTCCTTAATTACATTAGCTATGGTAAAAGTTTTTCCCGATCCTGTCACTCCTAATAAAGTCTGATCTCTATAATTATTATTTAAACCTTCTACTAGAGTTTTTATAGCACTTGGCTGATCTCCTGTAGGAGTATAATTTGATACCAATTTAAACATCTTAGTCCTCCTAGTTTATTTTTTCTGATTTTTTTTAATTAAGAAAGATAAAAAATCAATGTGATTCTGCATTCAGATAAATATAACCTATATTTTTAATAAAATTTATAATTTTCTAAACTATAAAAAAAGAGTAGTTCAAACTACTCTTTTTATCTTTCTTATATCTTAACTGTTTTTTTCTTAAATTTCAAAAAATTCCACTTTGTTTCTGCAGTTATTATCGCTATGAAGATAGCAAAACCTCCAACAATCATATTAGTAGTTAGGATTTCTCCCAATAAAGCTACTGAAAAAAGGGTTCCAAAAACTGCTTCTGTAGATAATATTATTGCTGTCTTTGTCGATGTGGTATGAGCTTGTGCCCAAGTTTGTAGAAAAAATGCCAACATTGTTGTGACTAATCCTACATATAATATAGCTAGCCAAGTTTGATTAGATATCACAGGTGGTAATGTTTCTACGCTGAGTGCTGTTATAAAAGAAAATACTGATGCAAACATCATCTGTAAAAAGCATAGGATGAAAGGCCCTGTTTTATCCACATAATGACCATTTGAAACTATATGTCCCGCAAATAAAAAGGCACAAACCAAAGATAAAAATTCCCCATATCCAAAACTCATATTATTCCCTGTAGATAGAAATGCTGTTCCTAAAAAACAAATTCCCACTGCTGCAAAAGCATATTTATCAGGTTTTTTACGTGTCACTGCCCAGTATAAAAACGGTACTACTACTACATTTACTCCTGTTAAAAAAGCATTTTTAGATGGTGTTGTATACTGCAATCCTACTGTCTGTGCTCCAAAAGCTAAATACAATAAGATCCCTACTAAAAACCCTCCTACTATATCTTCTTTTTTCATCTTTTTTATTCTCTTAAAAAAGATTATCCCTAAAGATACTCCTGCTATTAAAAATCTAAATCCCATCATATAAAATGGAGATATCCCTGCATCCAATAGAATTTGAGTAGCTACAAAACCTGACCCCCATACGATAGATACTAATAATAATGTTACATCTGCTACTAAACTCTTTTTCATTTTAATCACCTTTTCCTTCTGTATAACCAAAATGTTAAACTAACCTACAGATACAATAAATCTAAATATTCACTATATTCATCTTCTTTCCACTTATATATTTTACTTCTTCTTTACAAAAAAAGATAATTCATTTTATTCATCTTGTATATATTATACTATATATTCTATTCATCCTAGGAATATTTTATTTTGATTTTATTACTACAATCTTTTTTTATTCAAATCAAAAGTGAAATTCTTATAATAAAAATAATTTATTATCTTTTATAAATAGAGGTTTTATTCTCTATTTATTGTATACCTTAAAAACAAGATTAAACAAATTATTTGATAGGAGTTGAGAATGATGTTGAGAACCAAAAGTTTATTTATAGTCACTATTTCTAGTATAATAGTCTTTCTATTAATTTTTATTAACTTGAAAAATTCTATAGAAAAAGACTATGAAGATATAGAATTTGGAATATCGGAATCTGTATATAAATTAATAAATAATGAGTTTAATAGTTTATATTTAAACCTCGAAAGACTTAATATCGATTGGTCTAGATGGGATGACACCTATGAATTTATTAACACAAAGGATCCACAAGTGAAAGAAAACTATGTAAAAAGTAACTTAGCCGATGACATCTTAGAGGAACTAGACTTAAACCTTATTATTTTTTTGGATGATCAGGGGAAAATAGTATACCAAACTAGCTATGATAACAACTACGATAAACGTCTTTCTTCAAAAGAAATAACCTCTTTGAAAAATGAATTTGAACTTTATAAAGGAAAAACAGGAATGATTATTCAAAATAATAATAAAATTTTGGTTTTTTCTAATTTTGGGATAACAGATAGTAATAACTCTAAGAAAACATCAGGGAACTTAATTATGGGTTATTTTATAGACGAAACCAGGTTGAAAACTTTGGATAACAAATTAGGAATGCCCCTTAATATCTTAGGTATTTCTGAAAATTCAACAATCCCATATGAAATAAAAATAGAAAAAGATGTTGTTCTCCACGAATTTTATATTCCAACTCTTTCTGATAAGAGTATTATTTTAGAAAATAAAAGGGAAGCTAATATTTTATTTTTAGGAAAGGAAAATATAAAAAAATACCTTGGAATGCTATTAATAAACTTTTTTATCTTAATATTCGTTATCTATGTTTTTATGGAAACTTTTATAGTAAAAAGATTAAGGAATATGGACCTCTCTGTTAAAGAAATAATAAAATATAAAAATCTAGGAAAACGTCTTAAAACTAATGGTAATGATGAGATTGGAAATCTAGGGGAGAATATAAATAACCTCTTAGAAGACATTGAGATCATGAAAAAAAGACTCTATGGTTTAGCAACTTACGACGTAATGACTGGTATATTTAACAGACATATTGGATTAGAAAAATTAAATGAAAAATTTGAAAACATAATAAATAATAATGGAAATCTCGTAATTGTTTTTATAGACATAAATAATCTAAAATATGTAAACGATCAACTTTCCCACGAAGAGGGAGATAAATTGATTAAAACAGTAGTTAAAACTGTACAAAATAATATCCAACTAGATGATGTTTTTTTACGTTTTGGAGGAGATGAATTTATCTTAGGGTTTGACAAATTAAGTATAGTAGAAGTAAAAAAATTATTTAATGATATTGAAAAACAATTTGATAAGTACACTGAAGACAATAATGAAAAATATATAGTAAGTATAAGTTTTGGAATGGTAGAATGCCATAATGAGAAAACACTAGAAGAATATATTAATCTTGCGGATATTGAGATGTATAAGGATAAAAAGGAAAAGAAAAAATTACCAGAAAGGATATACCTAGAAAAATTTATTATAAAATAAATACACTAAAAAAATGGAGCTAAATTAATTTAGTTCCATTTTTTTATTCTGCTAACATAAATTTTTCTACACAAACCCTACAAAAACAACCACCTGTATTGATTTGTTTTTCTTTTTTTAATCTTTCCAAAACTTCCTTTGGTATCTTTGCATCCATACACCAGCATGCATGAGGATCTTTTCCATTTTCATGGGCACAATTATTTTCATTTCCACAAATAGGACATATTTTTTTATCCATCTCTCTCCTCCTAATTATCTCAATAACAAATTAAATATTAAAATTAGGAGGTAAATAACCTACCTCCTAATTTCCTATTACTTTTTATTTCCCCCATCTAGATAAACTAGATATTAATTCTGGGAACGCTATTTCCATTGCTTTAGCATTTAAATTATTCAGCTCTAAAGTTGTTAAATTTTTCTTCTTAGATAATTCTACAAGTTTCACTGTATTCTCTGATATCTCAGCACTATAAATTGACTCTCCATCAAAAAACTCTTTTCTTTCTAACCAGTCATTCAATAATTTTCTTACCTTTGTTCTATCTTTATCAGTCATTTCATCTTCAATTTTTTTATTTAATTCTAAGATATAATTTCTTTCCTTTTCTGTAGCGACCACTGTCATCAAATGCTTTGAAGTAGTTGGATAAACAACGTTATATCCAATCACCAACTTCTTTACAAGTTCTTTTGTGTCTTTTATATTTTCATCTTTTAACTTATATTTTCTTTCTAACTTGTTAAGATAGTTTTTAGTCAATTTATTGAATTTTTCAATATCATCACCTGTAATTTCTTTAGTTTTTAAACTATTTAAAAAAGTTTCATCTTTGCTGTCTTTTTTTATAATCTGTCTAGTTGTCAAATAATGAACTGGTTCTTCATTATTATACCAGTCAGATAAAATAGATTCTCTCACAAGTATTTCATCCATTACTTTATATGGTTCTTTCAATGTTTCTGTAGTAATCTTGTATTTACTAGTGTCTAAATCTAAAGATGAACATGCTCCTAAAAATACTACCATCATTACCAATAAAATTTTCTTCATCGCCTATACCCTCCCACAACATTTTTTATATTTTTTTCCAGAACCACAAGGACACAAGTCATTCCTACCTACTTTGTCAGAAACTCTAGATTCTTTAGCTGAATCTATATTACCTTTTGAGTCTTCGCTAGTTTCATATTTTATATTTTTATTTCTATTTTTTGCTTCTTTTATCTCTACTTCCCTCTCTTCAGGTACTCTTATTTGCACCTTAAATAGGTAAGAAATTGTTTCTTCTTTTATAGTTTTTAACATCTTTGCGTATAGATCTCCAGATATTAATTTATATTCTGTAAGAGGATCTTTTTGACCATATGATCTAAGATATATTCCTTCTCTTAGAGCATCTAAAGTTTTTAAATGTTCTCTCCATCTAGAGTCTACTATCTCAAATAATATATATTTTTCTAGTTTTCTCATAAGTTCAGGAGTAAATTCTTCCTCTTTAGTCTTATACTTTTCTGTTATTTTTTTAGATAAAGAATCAGAATATTCTTCAATAGTTAAGCCTTTATATTCCTCTTTGTCTTCTATCGCGTAATCAAAGAGCTCCTTTATTTTTTCTGTTAAACCATCTATATTCCAATCTTCTTTATATTCTCCTACAAATTTTTCAACAACTTCAGATGAAACTGTATCAGTTAACATACCAAAAATAGTTTCACTGAGATCCTCTTTTTCTAAGGCTGTATTTCTACTCTCATAAATAGCTTCTCTTTGTTTATTGTTAACGTCATCAAATTCCAATAGATTTTTTCTGATCCCAAAGTTTCTCATTTCTACTTTTTTCTGTGCATTTTCAATAGCCTTACTTATCATATTGTGTACAATAGGTTCCCCTTCCGGTAATCCTAATTTGTCCATTACAGATGCTACTCTTTCTGAACCAAACAATCTCATAAGCTCATCTTCTAACGAAAGATAAAATTCTGTTGCCCCTGGATCCCCTTGTCTACCTGCTCTACCCCTTAATTGGTTATCTATTCTTCTAGATTCATGTCTTTCAGTACCTAAGATAAATAACCCTCCTGCTTCTAATACTTTTCCCTTCTCTAGTTCACACTGAGCTTTGTATTTTTCAAGTACTTCTTCATAATTAGGAGCCTCCATTGATTCAACTTCATTTAAAGCTAAAAATTCTGGGTTACCCCCTAACATGATATCGGTTCCTCTTCCAGCCATATTTGTAGCGATAGTAATTGATTTATATCTACCAGCTTGGGCTACTATATCAGCTTCCTTTTCATGGAATTTAGCATTTAAAACTTCGTGGGGTATTTTTTTCTTTTTTAGACGCTCAGACAATAATTCAGAACTTTCAATAGAAATTGTTCCTACTAAGGCAGGTTGCCCCTTAATATGGAGTTCCTCAATTCTTTCTACTATAGCGTTTATTTTTTCATTATGTGTTTTATAAACTAAATCTGGGTTATCTAATCTTACTATCGGTCTATTAGTAGGAATAATTACAACTCCTAATTTATACGTATGCATAAACTCTGTAGCTTCTGTTTCGGCTGTACCTGTCATTCCAGATAATTTTTTATACATTCTAAAATAGTTTTGTAATGTTATAGATGCTAAAGTTTGATTCTCTCCAGCTACTTTTAAACCTTCTTTAGCTTCTAAAGCTTGGTGTAAACCATCTGAATATCTTCTACCTTCCATGGCTCTTCCTGTGAACTCATCTATTATTATTATTTGTCCATCTCTAACTAAATATTCTTTATCCCTATAAAATAATTCTTTAGCTTTTAAAGCTTGCATCATATAATGAGTCAATTCTACATTTTCAGGTGAATATAGATTTTCAATATCTAATTCTTTTTCTATTTTAGTTATTCCTTTTTCTGTCAGAGTTATATTGCTTGATTTTTCATCTACTTCATAATCTTTCCAAACATCATCTGGGATATTCATTTCTTTTTTCTTCTTTACATCCTTAATTTTTTCAGTTTCATAACTTCTAACTAATTTCTTAGATACTCCATCAAATATTTTATACCATTTTTGAGTATCAGCGGCTGCTCCCGATATAATAAGTGGAGTTCTAGATTCATCTATTAAAATCGAGTCTACCTCATCTACGATACAGAAATTAAGATCTCTTTGAACTTTATTTTCTACTTTAGATACCATATTATCTCTCAAATAGTCAAAACCAAATTCACTATTTGTTCCATATGTAATGTCAGCTCTATAAGCTTCCCCTCTTTTATCCATAGGCATATTATTATATACCACATCTGAAGTTAATCCTAAAAAGTCATATAATCTCCCCATTAATTCTCTATCACGAGTAGCCAAATAATCATTTACAGTTACTACATGAACACCTTTCCCACTCAACGCATTTAAATATACAGATAGAGTTGCAACTAATGTTTTTCCCTCTCCTGTTTTCATTTCTGTTATTTTTCCTTCGTGTAAAACTACTCCACCTATCATTTGTACATCGTAATGTCTCATTCCAAGAACTCTAATAGCACCTTCTCTTACCACTGCAAAAGCTTCTACTAAGATATCATCTAAAGTTTCGCCTTTATCTAATCTTTCTCTAAATTCTATAGTTTTAGCTTTTAAATCCTCATCTCCTAAAATTTTTATCTCAGGCTCTAGGTTATTGATCTCATCTACAATAGCTAAAATCCTTTTTATTTCTCTGTCATTTTTTGTTCCAAAAATTTTCTTTACTAAGTTCCCGATCATCTGTCATTACCTCACTCAATTTTTGATTTCTCAAAGTCAAAAAACTTTGATTTCAATACACTTCACCGCTTATAATGATAACATATAAAAGGAGAAGTCGTCAATTAAACCGTCTCATTTTCATCGTTAAAATATTTCTTGATTTCATATTAATTTTTCATAAATTTTTTATACGTATATATATAGTATGAACCTTAAAAAAAAATTAAGAATAAATTAATATATTATAAAAAAAAACCATAGATTTAACAAAAAATCTTGATGTTTAAATATGTATTTGTTATACTTTACAGGCAAGAATAATTATATACTACGCTTCAGAAGCTCTATTTTAATTAGCTTTTTCAGCATTGATATAATTCATAAAAAAAAAGGATGATGAAATATGCAAGAGGATGTGCAAGGAGCCGTTAATACATGGCAAAATTTAAGGCGACGAAGACACAATTTACTATTAGTTTTTTACAGTATTATTGTAGGAGTATTAACAGGTTTAGTTATTGTAGCATATAGAGAAGGTCTGGATTTTTTAAATACAGTCAGACATACCACTTTATTAGATATAAAAAAAACAGGATCTTTGATAGAAATATCTCAGGTAGTTGGCCTTTTTATAGTAGCAGCAATAATTTTACAGATGCTTTTATCTAAATATCCATTAATCAGTGGAAGTGGAATTCCACAAGTAAAAGCTCTTTTAATGAAACAAATTAAATTTAATTGGTTTTACGAACTGATAAGCAAGTTCTTAGGAGGGTTACTTAGTATCGGTAGTGGACTATCTCTAGGAAGAGAGGGACCATCTATACATTTAGGAGCTCAAATAAGTGAGGGCGTTAATAGCTTTTTCAAAACTAAAGAAGCAGAAAAAAAATATCTTATTTCTAGTGGAGCTAGTGCTGGTTTAGCAGCTGCATTCAACGCACCTCTAGCTGGAGTTATTTTTTCTTTAGAAGAACTCCATAAATACTTTTCTCCATTACTTCTCATTTGTACCCTATTAGCTAGTATCAGTTCAGACTTTGTAACCAAATTATTTTTAGGATATGATCTTGTATTCGATTTTGATACTAAGCTACCTGCACAACTTTCTACAGGTAAATATCTTGTCTCACTTATAATTTTTGGAATCATTATAGGATTAGCGGGAAAGTTATTTACTGATGGAATTATCTTCTTTCAAAATTTATATAAAAAAGCTAAATTCAATTCATATGTTAAAGCAATTTTTGCAATTCTTATTTCTCTAGGTGTAGGGTTATTCTTTTCTGAAGTTGCAGGTGGAGGGCACCATCTGATTCAAGATGTCGCTCAAAGATCTACTCCTATGAAAGTTTTATTTATTCTTTTAATAGCTAAATTCTTATTCACTTTATTTTCATATAGTACAGGATTTCCAGGTGGAATTTTCTTACCTATGCTAGTTATAGGAGGTCTCCTGGGTAAAATATATGGTCTTGTTTTAATGGATATTTTTGATCTAAAAGAAGTTTATGCAGTTCATTTTATGATTCTGGGTATGGCTGGATATCTAACAGCAGTAGTAAGAGCTCCCATTACAGGAATAGTTCTTATTCTTGAAATGACAGGTAGATTTGATCATCTATTTAGTTTAACTCTAGTTTCAACATTAGCCTATGTCTTGACCGAATTTATTAATTTAGACCCTATTTATGATATTCTTTATAGAAATATGATATCTAACCTTTTTACCTCAAATACAACACCTCCGGTAGTTTCATCCAAATCATCTAAAATAACACTATTAATACCTGTTATTGCAGATTCTTTTTTAGATGGGAAACATGTTTTTGAAATATCTTGGCCTGAAAATTGCCTTTTAGTTGGAATTAGAAGAGAGGTAAAAGAGATCATACCAAAAGGAATAACCAAAATAAAAAATGGAGATTTCCTTATTGTGCTGACAGATAAAACAGATGCTGGAATAATCAGTCCCAAGTTATATAAGATGGGAACTGTCGCAACAGTTATGTAATGTATTTATATAAACTATATAAATAAAAGGAGTATCCCATATTATGAATGGTGATACTCCTTTTATTTGATGTTATCACGATTCTTTCTTAAACATAATTTTCCTGATATAACAAAAATTCTCATATAAATGCTTAAAAAAAAGGATTTCAAAATATAGAAGGTATATTTACTTATAAAAGTATTAAAGATTCACCACAATACAAATTAAAGGAGGAATTAATTTGAAAAAACTAAATAGGGGATTTACAATGATTGAATTGCTTATAGTCATTGCCATAATCGGTATTTTAGCCACAACTTTAACTCCTAAACTTTTAAAAGAAATTAGAAAAGCTACAGTAGCTAAGGTTCAACATAATTTAGGTGTAATTAGATCTAGACTATCTCTAGATAAAACCTTATTAGAGGAATTCCCAGATTTTTTTGCTGTTGAAAATATTGATAAAACAGATTTATTAAAATCATATAGTATAGAACCTACCCCTGCATTCACAGGTGCAGATGGAGTTAGTCATGGAGAAACCTCTCAAGTTATTAATTCTAGGACTGATGATGGTGGCTGGTTCTATATTAGAGAAACAGGTGAGATCTATGCCAACCTTCCTAATGGTGCTTATACAAAAGATGCCGAATACGAGATCTGGAATAGAGAAAACGAAGAAGCGGAAACTACAAAGCTTAATGGTCCTGTAGGAGATAAGAGTTGGGAGGAGTTTACAAAGGGAGCCATTAAAGAAGGAACATCACCTTATGGATCAATAACTTTTAATTTTCCTAATGAATTTACAATTGCTCCTCAAGAATGGCATGGAAATAGTAATAACGAATACTGGGAAAAAGTTTTTGTCTATGATGAAAATTATAATTTAATTCCTAACCCTGATCCAGGTATAGAAGATGGTTCTTACGACTATAAAAAAGCCATAACAGTTGATCGTACACAAAAATATATAGCTATTCTACAAAGAACTGATCCAGTTACAAAAGAAACAATTTATGTTTATTCTAATCCAAAATAAAATACATGATACAGCCTAAAAAGGATGCGAAATCACATCCTTTTTAGGCTACTTCTATTTAGTCAGCTCTAAAAATTCCTCCTCAGTAAGAATTTTTACACTTTCTAACTCCACTGCTTTTTTTAACTTACTTCCTGGTTTTTCCCCAACTATTAGGTAATTTAATTTTTTAGATACACCTGATACATTGGTTCCACCTAATTTTTCTACAATATCCTTGATCTCTTGCCTCTTAAAGTGAAGTAGTTTTCCTGTAGCTAAGAAAGTTTTCCCTACAAATTCCTCTAGATGAGCCCCTTCATCTACCTCTTCTATCTCAAAATTAACTCCTGCATCCTTTATTTTTTCCAATATTCTCATGCTATCTTCATCTCTAAAATATCCATATACAGATTGAGCCACCTTACCTCCTACCCCATCTATAGATAGTAGGTCTTCCACTTCCATATTAGCTAAATTTTCTATATTTTTACTCTCTTTAGACAGTAATCCTCCTAAAAATTTCCCTACAAATGGAATCCCTAAGGCATAGAGAGTTTTAGAATAATCTAATTTTTTACTCTCCTCAATGGAACTCAGTAATTTTTCTATACTCTTACTTCCCAAATTATCTAATTTTTCCAATTCATCTTTTTTTAGATGCAGTTCGTAAAAGTCACTTATTTCCTTTAAAAATCCTAGTTCTATAAATTTTTCAACGATCTTTGATCCGCCGATTATATTCATAGCGTCACGAGATATAAAATATTCCATCTTTCCCTGTAACTTTGCCCTACAATGGGGATTCATACATTTTAGGTTTACTAGTCCTTCCTCTTTTTCCAAGATTGAATCACATACAGGACAGTTTGTAGGAGGTATTATATCTACCTCTGTTCCATCTCTCGATTCTTTTACAGGTTTTACAACTTGGGGAATTATTTCAGCAGCTTTTTCAATAAATACTGTATCTCCAATTTTTATATCTTTTCTCAGTACCTCGTCATAATTATGAAGGCTAGCACGTCTAACCATACTTCCAGATACTTCTACGACTTCTAATTCTGCTACTGGTGTTACCTTCCCTGTTCTTCCTACCTGCCAAGTTACATCATTTAATTTCGTAGTCACCTGTTTAGCAGGAAATTTGTAGGAGATAGCCCATCTGGGCGCTTTGGTTGTCGCTCCTAATTCTTCATACAGACTCAGATTATTTACTTTTATTACCAGTCCATCAGTCTCATAGTCCAAATGATTTCTCTCTTCTTCCCAATATTTTATCCTAGTCCCTAAATATTCTATAGTTTTACACATATCATAGACCTTTGTAGTTTTAAACCCCAATCCTTCTAGATATTTTAAACTATCGATATGAGTTTCAAATCCTAATTCTTCACTGTCTACCAAATAATATATATAGGCATCTAAATTTCTTTCTCCTACGATGGCTGCATCTTTTTGACGAAGGGTTCCCCCAGCTGCATTTCTAGGGTTAGCAAAAACTTCCTCTCTTGACTCCAACCTTTTTTTATTGAGTGATTCAAATTCAGTTAGTGGTAAAACTATCTCACCTCTAACTTCGATAGATACACTTTCCTTCAAAAATTTAGGAATTGATCCTATTTGCATTATGTTTTCTGTTACATCTTCTCCGACTTTTCCATCTCCACGGGTAACAGCCTGAACCAAACGGCCATCCTCATAGTGGATACTTATTGAGATTCCATCTAATTTTAATTCTAATACATAGTCTACTTGAGTATTTTCATTTTCTAGACTATCTTTATTTAAAACTCTCTTTACCCTTCCATCAAAATCTTCTAAATCTCCTAAGTTATATGTATTAGCTAAACTCAGCATAGGTTTTTTATGGGTAACTTTCGTAAACTTACTATCTTTTAATCCTCCTCCTACAACTACTGTAGGAGAGTTATCAGTCTTATATTCAGGGTTTTCTGCCTCTAATTTTTCTAATTTTTTTAATAACTTATCATATTCTACATCTGAAACCAAACTTTCATTTTTTTCATAGTAGTAGTAATTATGTTTATGTAGTTCTTCTTTTATTTTCTCTATCTCTGCTTTTATATTTTTTTTATTTTTCGTCATAAATCTCTCCTTAAAATCTCTTTTTTATAATAAATTATATCATAAATATTAAGCACTCAACATAGATTTTTCCTTTTTATTTACCTAATTGAAAATATAGATCATTGCCCTAAAATAGCACTCATAACCTATTTAAGTTGAAATGTTTTCGCTTCAATTTTACTGATTTCAGATTTACATTTAAAAACCATCTTTAGCAGTGATCAGTTTCTGACTTTTTTAATTTTTTTTATTCTTTCTGATTATTTTTTTTAATATCTCTGTTCTGTTTTAGTTACAAC
>NZ_JBATVM010000037.1:0-4951 GCF_049671765.1 Psychrilyobacter sp. | reverse complement strand
CGGTAATAAACTTTTTATTGCTGGTTGTTCCTGTAATTTATTATAATTATTTTCCTGTGCTCTGATCCCCTTATATCCTTCAAAGAATATTTCATCATCGTAAACATTTTGATTCTTCCCCATTACTTGCCACCCCTATTTTTTATTTTTAAACCTTAATTTTTTTCATTGAATTTATAATGTTTTCTTCTAAATATTTTGTAAATAACTCTCTATTACTTAATAAGCCCCTATCATTGCTCTCCATTATTCTCTCGTTAAACTGTTTTTCTATATATTGTTTTGTAAATTTGTAAACAGGTTTTTCAATATACATTCCATTATCTTTTAATTCCTGTAGATCTACCTTCCATTCTGATTTGTTAAATGGATGCTCATGAGAATAAAATTGAACTATCCTATCTAATAACAGTTCCTTTGGATTTTCATAATTTCTACCTGTTTCACTTAGATCTTTATAAAAAGAAAGGGAGTGCATTACCCATGCCCTATCACAATCTCTCAGACCAAGCCTATCGCTTCCTGTGATTGGAATACCAATATATGGGTTATCATGAACAGCTATCATCCCCACAACCTTTTCTATTTCTTTTGAGTTGAAACCTTGCTCATATAAAATTTTAGATGCTAATGCCGCTCCTTCTTGCATATGAATAATTCTACTATTTGAATTAATCCAATTTTTTTTATCAGCTATAGCAAAATAACCACTATCGTGTAATATTATTGCTGTTACTATCAATCTATCGAGATTTTCTTCCTCAACTAAACTTAAAGCAAAATTTGTTGAAAATATTATATGATGGGGATCAAACCAACGCTTCTTTGAAGGATCCTCATATTCCTTAAATAGCCATCTAAAAACCCTTTTCTCCCTTTCATTTAATTTTTTTTCTAAAATCATCTTTAAATTATTTTCATTTTTTTCTGCTACTTCTTCTAGTATCTCTAAAATCTCTTTATATTTCAGCATTTTTCCTCCATTAAATTATATTTCCTTATTCTTATATCTAAATCTTACTTATGTCTATCTTTTTATTTTTAAACCTTAATTTTCCCCTAGTGTATTTTTTATATTCTATGGCTTCAAAGGGGCAATAGTTAATACATCTCAGGCATCCTTCACAGTGATCATCCCAAACGACTTTATCTCCTACCTTTATATTTTCTACCGGACATATCTTTTCACAAAATCCACACATGGTACATTTCTCATTGGTTTTAAATCCTCTTTTGGCTCCTCTAAAATACCACATGGCTAATTTATATACAGGAAGTAATAGATAATATTCAAAACTCCTACTTATTTTATTTTCTTTCATAGTTTTTATTTCTTTTATAATTTTACCTATCTCCTCATCTGCTACCCTATAGATTTTATCATTTTTTTCATCTCTACTTTTTTTACTAGTAAATACCGTGTCTGATCCTGGCATCTTGATTCCTTTGTTATAATTAAAAGGCATTAGATTATCTACTTGTTTGAATGTCCCACCATAATAACCGGCATATGTAAGGATAAAAAAAGAATATGTAGATTTATTTTGAACTCTTTTTAAAAATTTAAGCACTAGGTCTGGAACTCCAAAGGCATAACAGGGAACTACAACTCCTACTTTGTCCTCTAAAATTATATCTTCTTCTATCTTTGCTATATCTACCAAAATTCCTTTAGTTTTTTTAGCTATTTTTTGGGCTATATAATACGAATTTCCCGATCCACTAAAATAATATATCTTCATAGTACCTCCTGTTTTTCATATAATTTATTCATTTCTAATTTTTCGTCCAATCCCTTGAGATATTGAAAGAAAAGTATGGCTGAACCTATAAATATTATTACTCCTACTACAAATGAAATGATATTAGGAGAGTATCCCATATATTCTTTCGCTACCCCCATAATCATTGCAAATATATTATTAGTCATATGTAAAGTAATACACAATATCAAAGAATTGGTCTTATAGTAGATTATACCTAAAATTATTCCTATAAGTGTTGCATTGACAGACTGATGAATATTGAAGTGCCATATTCCAAAAATCAGTGCAGAGATAATTATAGCTTTTTTTGGACTATATCTACTCAATAATCCTGCTAGGATTATCCCTCTCATGAAAATTTCTTCAAAGATAGGAGCTACTGTCGCTCCATAAAAAATTTCATAATATGGATGTAGTTCCATCTCTCTCTCTACCTCTTTTATCCACTCTTCAAGTGGAACTTTATCCATTATTATTCCAATGGAACTTTGGTACCAAAGATAATACCCCATAATCAATAAAATAACAGACAACAATAATTTATAATTTAATTTCCCCATGTATTCTATTTTGAAATTTTCATCTCTATTTTTTTTAATATTTTTAAAGACTAATATTACTATTATTATCCTTAAAATTATATTTCCCAAAATTCCAATTATCTCTTTGGTATTCTCCATATCCCCAAAGGGAATGCTGTCGTATATCATATAAAATGGACCTATAAGAACCGGTATTATAAGTGTATAAAATACTACTGTCCACACAGCTCCTAAAACAGACAATTCAAATTTACTATCCCTAGATTGGTTTTCCATATTACTCCCCTTTATTTAAAAAAATTCTGTTACTTTCTCGATCTACGAGTACTTAATTTGTTTCTGTTTAGAAAAAAATTAAGATGTAGAAAACAGTAACCAAAGTTCAAGACTTATTAAAAATTTATATTCCATATTTGAAAAAATTAGGAAAAATCGAATCGATGTTATAGTTTAATGTAAGTCGTCGAATATTTTCCTAATTTTTTCTGCATATTTTATTTACTAAATTTTTAAAATGTCGATTTAAAAGTTTATAACCTTCTTTTCCCCCTAAATTTATTGACTTTTATTTCATTATTTTTATTTATTGAAAAACTTGATATATATTTCCTTTCTTCCAATTCCTTAGCCAATTTTTCATTCTTTTCAGTATTCTGAATATGTACTACTGTTCCACCTTCTAAAGGAGATATTCCCTTATATTCTTCTCCTGCCAAACCAATATAATTATTTATTTCATTTTTACTTAAATATTTAATTTGAGCTATCAATAATTCTAATAAAATTTTTGATAACCCCTCATCAATTTCTTCTGGATTTTCAATATAAATGTTGCAGATTTCAAAAATCAAATAATTATTTCCATTTAAAGTTTGCATATCTAAATTTTTAATTATTTCTAGTTTCTCTCTCTCTTTTAATTCTTTAGATTTTAATAATTTTGTATAGTCATCATTATCTAAATTTATTCTATCAAAATTACCAAGATATTCTTCAATATTTTTTTCAATAAATTCAATATGCTTATCTGGAAATTCTTGTTTTAAATCATCAATAATTTCACCATTCATTGCTAAGAGTTCGCATTTAAATAAAGTATTTATTTTAGAAATTGAAAGTTTACTGATATCTAAAATTTCATATTTTGCTCCAAAAGTTTCAGCTAAGAAAGAGTAAGCTATATCATTGATTTTATTAGATTTTAATATAAAACCGTCTAAATCATATTCTTCTTCATTTTTAAATACTTGTTCTGATAATACTTTGAAATGTTTTTCTTTATTTAAATATTCAACAAGTATATTTTCATCAAGATCTTCACTACTATAAATAGCAGAAACATTACCCCAACAAGCTTTCAACTTATTATTTTTCATTATTTCAGACCATAAAGTACAATCTTTTACATTTTTTATATCATCAATTATTTCATCGACATCTTCGATTATTTTTATCTTGTTTTCTTTTGATAAATCTTCTATATTCAATAAATCAAATAAATTATCCTCACTTGCTCTATTTCCAATAACTATTCCTATAAATTCATCTATAAAATCTTCGATAAGTGTCCTATCTATATTTTCAAATATCTGTAATTTATGACTTACTTCTAATTTTTTAGATTTCAACAATTCAATATAGTCTTCTCTCTCTAACTCTATATTATCAAAGTTTTTTAAATAATCTTCTATAAAATTTTCAATCAATATAATATGCTGTCTCTCTTCTTTTTTCTTCAAGGCTTCTATATTTTTTTGAGTAACTTGCAATTTTTCATTTTCTAATAATAAATTAACCTTCTCAATTGATAAATTTGATAGCTCTAATGAGCTATACCAATATGGAATACTTTTTATTAAATACTCATATGCAATATCATTGATTTTTTCAGATGATAGTATTTTTTTAGAAAATGAGACTATTTCTGCTCTTTTTTCTTCAAGTTCATCTTTAAAAGTGTTTATTTTTGATTCTGATAAAATATTATAATTACTTTCTTCATTCAAATAGTTAAATAAAATATCATCATCACTATTTCCATTTTCATGGTATATAAAAAGATTTTCCCAACTAACTGTTATCCTATTATGCTCAACAATTTCAGACCATAATTCAGAGTTATTTACTTTTGTAATATTATCTATTTTTTGATTTTCTTTTCTAATAACCTCAATCTTGTTTTCGCCAGATATATCATCATTATTCAATAACCAAATTATCGTTCCCATAGATTCTTCAGTATTATTTTCTATCTTTAAAAACACCTTTTCAATATACTCATTTATATTTTTTTCAATATAATTTTTTATCTCCTCTAAATCTTTCCTTTCTCTTGTCGTTGTCAAATGAGCAGTTTCTAATTCCTCTTTTAATCCTTCGTTTCCTTTATCAAAAATAATTTGATTTATCATCTTTTTATTGAATTGATAACAATCATTTTCATAGATATAATCAAACATATTTTTATTCTCTAAAAAATACGGAGATTTATATTACCCTTAAAATTTTAAAACTCTATACTTTTGAAGAAGCTTATTTTTTAAGCTCCTTTTTGCATATACTTTTTTATTTATATTATCCTTTGAAATAAATTTTTTACCGAAAATTCTTTATCATTTGACTAAACAATTTATTTTTTTTGCA
>NZ_JBATVM010000036.1:0-16987 GCF_049671765.1 Psychrilyobacter sp. | reverse complement strand
ACATCCTATAAATAGTGTCCCTGGATGTTGTCCATCTTTTACTAACTTCAAATATAAGTCTTTATTTTTTTTAAACTTTATAGCTTTAAATTTTTGATGTCCTTTTAATAACTTTTCCATAATGACCTCCTTTATGTTCTAACTAATCCATATTATAGCATATTTTAAAATTTTTTTTACAATGATGATAAAAATATTAAACAAAAAACAACATAATGTTGCATCCAAATAAACATATTTTTGATTTATATAATCTGTTTATTTCCCCATAAATTTAATTTTAAAAATTCTATTCTTACAGAATAAAGGAATAATATTTTATTGATGTTTCTTATAAGTATGGTTTTCTAGGTAATAAAAAAGCCTATAAAAATTTATAGGCTTTTATTATTATAATGGTAGTATTGTTTTACCATATTTTTCATTTAAAATTAACCCTGCTGCTTCATAGATTGCTGCAGAACCACATATGATTCCTACATATCCAGCTATTCTACCAAATAATGCACTTTCTAATAGGAAATGGAACCCTAATAATATGAATAAAATAGTTAATGTACCGAAAACTATTTTTCCAATAGTAGCTCCATTTAATGTACCAATGAAGAAGATGAAAGTAACTACACCCCATACAAACATGTAAGAAGCAAGAGCTACACTGTCAGCAGCTAAATATTCTGCTTTATTTAACACTAAAATTCCAACTAATGTCCACCAAAAAGCTCCATAAGAAGTAAATGCAGTGGCTCCGAATGTGTTTCCTTTTTTATTTTCTTGAATTCCTGCAATTATCTGTGCAAATCCTCCATAAAAAAGTCCCATCATTAATATCATGTCATTTAACTCAAATAAACCTGCATTGTGTAAATTTAATAATAAAGTTGTTGTTCCAAATCCTAAAAGCCCTAAAGGTGCCGGGTTAGCTGTTGTATCTTTAATAGATCTTTCCATTTAATTTTTCCTCCTAATATAATGATTTTACAGGGTATAGTATCATTAATTTTAACTTAGTGCAAGTTTTTTTGGTATATATATGTATTTCATATATGAAAACTGATTAAAAATCACGGGAAAAGAACTATTGTAGAAAAAAAGGTTTGATTTTCGAAAAAAATATAGTATAATAATCTTAGGTAAAACGTTTTACTAAAAGGTGGTGTAAATGGGAAAGTTAACAATTAAAGATATAGCTAAAAAATCTGGATTCTCTGTATCAACTGTTTCTAACGTTATAAATGGAAAGGGCAAATGTAGTGTAGAAACTCAAAAAAAAATATTTGAGCTAATGGAAAAAGTAGGATATAAACCTAATCAGGCAGCAAGAACTTTAGTAAGCAAAAAATCTAATCTTATTGGAATATTACTTCCTGTTGAGAATAATACCTTTAGAAAAAATAGTTTATACCAAAACATCCTAAATTCTATAACCTTTGAACTTTCAAAAAAATCATATGATCTAGTAATTGGAAATAATGTTAAAGATTTAGAAATTTTAGAATGGTCATTGAAAAGAGATTTAGAGGGGATTATAATTATAGAAGATTTAGATCCTTTAAAAGAAAAAGATTTAAAAAAAATAAACATTCCTATAGTTTTTATAGACAACTACAAAAATAATCTCTATGGTGTCAATTATATTAATAGTGATGATACTATTGGAGGGTTTAATGCCACTGCAATATTAGCTAAAAATAGTTGTGAAAACATAGCTTTTGTTGGGAGTGAGGATATAGAGATCCATAGTAGGAGATATTTGGGGTATCAGAGTGCACTTATGGAATCTTCTTTAGGAAAAGAAATGTTATACCTAGATGAATCTACTTATGAAGGTGGTTTAGCAGTAGGAGAGTTAATATCTAAAACTGATATAGATGGTCTATGTGTAGCTTCTGATGTAATGGCATTGGGGGTAATCACCTCTCTTCTAAAAAATGGTAAAAAAATACCGGAAGATATAAAAATCATAGGATTCGATAATATAAATTCGTGTCAATATACTACTCCTACTCTGAGTTCTGTAGATTTAAATTTTTCTACAAAGGGAGAAGTAGCGGTGCAGATGATCTTTGATGAGATTGAGGGGAAGAGTTTTTTAAGAAACCAATCAATAGATTTAGATATAGTATTAAGGGAAAGTACAGAAAATAAAATTTAAATGATATATACAGGGGGATAAAAATGGCAGTAGTAAAATTAAGAAAGGTAGAAAAGACATATCCAAATGGATTTAAAGCAGTACATGGGATAGATTTAGATATTAAAGATGGAGAATTTATGGTATTTGTAGGTCCGTCTGGTTGTGCCAAATCTACAACTCTTAGAATGATTGCAGGATTAGAGGATATAACTGGTGGAGAGGTAATCATAGGAGATAAAGTTGTAAACGACATGCCTCCTAAGGATAGAGGAATTGCTATGGTATTCCAAAACTATGCACTTTATCCACATATGACTTGTTATGAAAATATGGCATTTGGTCTGAAATTACAAAAATTACCTAAAGCTGAAATAGATGAAAGAGTAAGAGATGCTGCTACAAAATTAGAAATAACTGATCTATTAGATAGAAAACCAAAGGAAATGTCTGGTGGGCAGAGACAAAGGGTAGCAGTAGGAAGAGCTATTGTTAGAAAACCTGAAGTTTTCTTATTTGACGAACCATTATCAAACTTAGATGCTAAATTAAGAGTTTCAATGAGAGTTAGAATTACTCAATTACATCAGGAGTTAAAAAATGCTGGTCAGCCTGCTACTATGGTTTATGTTACTCATGACCAAGTAGAGGCTATGACAATGGGAGATAGAATCTGTGTATTAGAATATGGTGTGATTAAGCAGGTAGATACTCCTATAAATTTATACAGCAGACCAAAGAATAAGTTCGTTGCAGGATTTATTGGTTCACCATCTATGAATATTATTCCATCTGAGTTAATTATGAGTGATGGAAAGATTTCTGTGAAAGTTGGAGATACAGTTTTACATCTCCCTGAGAAAAAAGCTGAAAAAGTAAAGGATTATGTTGGGAAAAAAGTGTGGTTTGGGATTAGACCTGAGCATATTGGATCTCATGAAACACACCCAAATAAAGACAATTATATAACTGGAAAGATCTCTATTGTAGAGCAAATGGGAAATGAGGAGTTTATTTATTTCGCAATTAATGGAGTTCAATATTCTGCTAGATTAACTTCTGAAAATGTTAGAGAAACAGGAAATGGAAAAGATTATAACTTCTGGTTTGATATGGAAAAATGTCATATTTTTGACTATGAAACAGATGAAAATATTTCTTTAGTATAAAAAAACTCCTAATCTTATATACTGTACCCATAGAAATAGACGCGCTAAAAAAGCCTCTATTAATTCTATGGGTTTTTTTAATACAATAAAGTAAATAAAAATAGGAGGTTTGGATATTATGTCTAAGTTAATATTTTCTGAACAAGAGGTTAAAAGATTAAGAAAAAACATTTATGTTAAAAATGATTCATATAAAGCAATTACCTATACATTAGAATTTAAAAAAAATTTTATTAAAGATTACAACAATAATGAGCTCCCACGCTATATTTTTGAAAAATATAATTTTGATATTGATATTGATATTGATACTATCGGAATGGAAAGGGTTAAATTCGCTTCTAAAAGGTCATAGTACTATGATCTAGCCTTATTCTTTGTTTTAAGCTTCAACCCATATATTCTTGCCAATATCATAAGGGGGTTGTATAATAATAATAAAGAATTTTAAAGATTCAATCAATAAAAAAAGATAGAAAATTTTAGGAGGAGATAGTTATGAAAAATATAGAAAAATCCAAGGGACCTTGGCTGTATCGATTTTTAATAAAAAGTTTTATAATTATTTTTGGTATCCTTGTGTTTTGGATCCTGGGATTTTTTTTAGAAGATATAGAGTCTATAAAGGGTCCTAAGTACGATAAAATAGAAAAATCATACATTGAGTCTGGCTTAATAACAAAGGAAAAAGAACTCAAAAATCAAATAGAGGTTCTCACAAGAAAACAAGTAAAGAATGAAAATGAGATAGCTATAGTGAAAAATAGTTCTAGAAATTTACAAAACACTATAAATCAATTGATGGCCCTTAAAAAACTAGCTCTTGAAAATTCAAAGATAATCTCAAATTCAGAAGAACAACAACTAAGCAAAAGTGTCGAAACTTTTTTGAAGAGTCAGAAAACCTATCAAAAATTAAATATGGAATTAGCTCAAATTATAGAAAATAAACAAATACTAGAAATAAATAAACAAGAACTAGGAATAAAATTGGAAGATCAAATGAATGAAGCTCAAAAACAATATAGTAAACTCCTAAAAAGTCATAATTTGAAACTGGCTTTTTTACAGATAGCAGTCCTCTTCCCATTTTTGTTAGGAGGGATATATCTTATCCTAAAGAAAAAGTCCAGCAATTATTATCTTCTTTTTATAGGTTATGGAGTAGCAGTCTTTTTTAAGATTTTCTTAGTTATCCACAGATATTTCCCATCTAGGTATTTCAAATATATCTTGATATTAGGGCTCCTATTTACAGTAGTAAAGATCCTCACATATCTTATAAATATAATAATTAATCCAAAGAAACAATGGCTATTAAAACAATACAGAGATGGATATGAAAAATTTCTGTGTCCAGTATGTGAATATCCTATTAGAAGGGGACCGAGAAAATTTTTATATTGGACTCGAAGAACCGTAGGAAAAGTAACTTTACAACATAGCAACACTGTAGGAAAAGATAAACCCTATTCATGTCCATCTTGCGGAACAACCCTCTTTGAAGAATGTCCTACGTGTCACGAGATAAAACATAGTCTTTTACCTACTTGCTGTCACTGTGGAAGCAAAAAATAAAATACACAGAAAGTTGACAATTAAATAGCATAATAGTATAATATTTTTAATTATAAAGGCAAGGATGAGGAGAGTAACTTCTAATAGATACTTAAGCGAGCTAGTGACGGTGAGAGACTAGTAGTGGAATTAGTTGTGAAGAACACCTTGGAGCCGCTAACCCAAAGGATTTTTTAATCTTAGTAGGCTTAGACGTATTTGGCACGTAACGTCAAAGGGTATCGAGGAACTGTTTCTGTGTGTCTCCGTACTTACTTTATTTTTTTAGGGTTTGTATGAATTTTGACTTCTCACTTTTACAGTGGGGAGTTTTTTGTTTTATCTATAAAAAATTTTTAATATTTGTTACCTATGGGAGCAATATCAGAAGATTCAGGTAGAACTATAAAAAGAAAGAATTAGATAGGAGGAACAAAGTGGAAATGAAAGATATTATAGCTAAGGTGAATCACTATTCAGCACTAGCAAAGAAAAGAACACTGACAGATGAAGAAGCAATAGAAAGACAAAAATATAGAACACTATATTTGGAACAATTTAAATCCCAAGTTAAGGGACATTTAGATCGAGTAAAAGTTATAGATGGAAATGGAAATGAAGTAAAATTAAATAAAAAAAAAACTAAATTAAGTTAGGGAGGATTTTATGAAGAAAGTAACAGTTAAAGAACTCATCAGAAATGGTGAACAATTTTTAGACCAAGAAGTACAAATTTCTGGTTGGGTAAGAAAAATTAGGAGTCAAAAAACTTTTGGTTTTATAGAATTAAATGACGGTTCATTTTTTACTGGACTACAAGTGGTATTTGAGGAGAATTTAGTAAATTTTGACGAGGTAAGCAGAGCATCTATAGCTACATCTATGTATGTAACGGGAACTTTTGTTAAATCAGAAGGAAAGGGACAAAGTTACGAGATCAAAGCAACCTCTGTAGAGATATTCCAAAAAGCTGATTTAGATTATCCGTTACAAAATAAGAGACATACCTTTGAGTATTTAAGATCAATAGCACATCTAAGACCTAGGACTAATGCTTTTTCAGCAGTATTTAGAGTTAGATCAATAGTTGCATATGCTATTCATAAGTTTTTTCAAGATCAAGAGTTTGTATATGTACACACTCCAATCATAACTGGAAGTGACGCTGAAGGTGCAGGAGAAATGTTTAGAGTAACTACTTTAGATTTAAACGATGTTCCAAAAACAGATAAGGGAGATATAGACTACAAAGAAGACTTCTTTGGGAAGGAAACTAACCTTACTGTAAGTGGACAATTAAATGTGGAAACTTATTGTGCTGCATTTAGAAATGTATATACATTTGGACCTACATTTAGAGCAGAAAACTCAAATACAACTAGACATGCATCTGAATTTTGGATGATAGAGCCTGAGATTGCTTTTGCAGCCTTAGAAGCTAACATGGATTTAGCTGAAGAGATGGTAAAATACATCATCAAATATGTTATGGAAAAAGCCCCTGAAGAGATGAAATTTTTCAATAAATTTGTAGAGAAAGGTTTATTTGATAAATTAAATAATGTTTTAGCAAATGACTTTGCTAGAGTTACATATACTGAAGCAGTAGATATCCTATTAAAATCAAATAAAAAGTTTGAATTTAAAGTAGAGTGGGGAATTGACCTTCAATCTGAACATGAAAGATTCTTAGCGGAAGAACATTTTAACAGGCCTGTTTTTGTAACAGATTATCCAAAAGATATCAAAGCATTCTATATGAAGCTTAACGAAGATGGAAAAACAGTAAGAGCTATGGATCTATTAGCTCCTGGAATTGGCGAAATTATAGGTGGTTCTCAAAGAGAGGACAACTTAGAAGAATTAGAGAGAAGAATGGATGAAGTAAACCTTCCTAAAGAAGATTATAAATTCTATACAGATCTTAGAAAATATGGTTCATTCCCTCATTCAGGATATGGATTAGGTTTTGAAAGAATGATAATGTACGTTACTGGAATGACAAATATCAGAGACGTAGTTTCTTTCCCTAGAACTCCTAAGAGTGCAGAATTTTAAAGTGTACTAAATATAAATAAAGTGGAGTTTGATTGTTTAAAACAATCAAACTCCTTCTTTTTAAATCGATGTATGTAAAATAATTATTGCTATTTTAATTTAGGAGGTTAAAAAATGAGTATGATGCAAGTAAGTGATAAAACAAGAACTTTAAGTTTAGTGTTTTGTATAGTTGGGTTTTTAGGGATAGGTGGACTTCACAGATTTTATGTAGGGAAGGTTTGGACAGGTTTATTATACCTTATGACAGGAGGATTATTTGGAATTGGAACCATTTTAGATCTTATAAAAATATCTACCAACACTTTTACTGATGCACTTGGGTATCCAGTAACTAAAAATTAAAACATTTGTACCTTTCTTAGAGAAAGCATAGAAAAATTAATTTTTCTTTAAAAAGTTCACCAATTGTGCTACAATACATCAAAAGTATTAATTTTTTAACATTAAAAACTTCAGGAGGACTTTATAATGAAAGAAAAAAATGTAAAAAAAATGTCATTAATATCATTGATCTTAATGATATTCACATCGGTATTTGGGTTTACTAATATTCCTAGATCATTTTATTTAATGGGATATGGTGCAATACCTTGGTATATCATTTCAGCGGTTCTATTCTTTATACCTTATGCTTTTATGATGGCAGAATACGGTGCGGCATTTAAAGATGAAAAAGGTGGTATATTTTCTTGGATGAAAAGATCAGTAGGTCTTAAATATGCATTTATTGGTACATTTATGTGGTATGCATCTTACGTAGTTTGGATGGTAAATATCAGTTCATCTATTTGGATAGTTATTTCAACTGCAATCTTTGGAGAGGATTTAACTTCTAAATTACATCTATTAGGATTAAACTCCACACAAACATTAGGACTTTTAGGAGTTTGTTTAATAATATTAATTACATTTACAGCAACTAAGGGACTAGAAAAGATAACTAAGGTAACATCTATAGGTGGCTTAGCCGTTACTCTTCTTAACTTAGTATTATTATTTGGTTCATTATTAGTATTAGCATTAAATGGTGGAGAATTTGCTCAACCTATCGTTGCTAATTCATTTATTGCATCTCCTAACCCTGCTTATGGAACACCTATGATGGTTGCGTCGTTTATGGTATTTTCTATCTTTGCTTTTGGTGGTATAGAAGCTGTAGGTGGATTAGTTGATAAAACGCAAAATGCAGAAAAAACATTCCCTAAGGGAGTTACTATTGCAGCTATAGTTATTGCCATTGGATATGCTATAGGAATCTTCCTATGTGGTATTTTCACAAACTGGAGTGCAATCTTATCAGATCCATCGGTTCATATGGGGAATGTAGCCTATGTAATGATGCAAAATCTAGGATATCAAGTTGGAACAGCACTTAATTTAAGTGAACCAGTTGCTATCAATGTTGGGTTATGGATGTCTAGATATATGGGGATCTCTATGGTCTTAGCATTAGTTGGAGCATTCTTTGCCCTGTGTTACTCTCCATTGAAGCAATTAATTGAGGGAACACCAGACGAAATGTGGCCTGAAAAAGTAAAGGTAATCAAAGGTGGAATGCCAGTAAATGCAATGTGGTACCAATGTGCTATTGTTGCAGTATTTATCGTTATGATATCTTTTGGTGGAGAAGGAGCATCTGCATTTTTCTCTAAATTAATCCTTATGACAAATGTAGCTATGACTATTCCTTACTTATTCCTAGCTATAGCATTCCCATTCTTTAAGGGAAAAACAGAGATAAATAAACCGTTTGAAATTTATAAAACACATAGGGCTTCTAAAATAGCAACTTTCTTTATTGTTGCATCTGTTGGATTTGCAAATATTTCAACAATTATAGCTCCAGCTATAGGTGGAGATCTCCCTTCTACTCTGTGGATGATAGGTGGACCAGTATTTTTTACAATCATAGCTTTAACAATTTATAAGAGATATGAAAAGGTTATGGAAGCAAAGAAAAGAATTAAGATGGTATAAATTGTCGAGAGAGAGTTTTGATTTTAAAAAAGGGAGCTAGACCGCATACGGCGGTCTAGCTCCCTTTAAAAAAAGATAAAGCTAAACTTTTAAAAAATTTTCTTTGAATTCTAAATAACCATTTTTTCTCAGAATACAAGCAGGACAATCTCCACATCCATTTCCAACTATTCCATTATAGCAGGTAAGAGTTTTATTCTTTATAATGTCCAAAACTCCTAGTTCATAGGCCATATTCCACGTCTGGGCTTTATCTAACCACATAAGTGGTGTCTCTAAAACAAATGTATAATCCATAGCTAAGTTTAAAGTCGTATTTAAAGATTTGATAAATACATCTCTGCAATCTGGATATCCGCTGAAATCACTTTGAGAAACTCCAGTCATAATTACATTAATACCTCTTTGTTTGGCAAAAATTCCTGTAAAGGTTAAAAATATCATATTTCTTCCATCTACAAATGTATTGGGGACTTCATTTTCTACAGCTTCTCCTTTTTCAACTTCTAAATCTGATCTTGTGAGAGCATTGGGAGCTAATTGATTTAACAATCCCATATCTAATATATGATGTTCTACTTCATTGTTTTTACATAATTCCTTGGCACAGTCTAATTCTAAACTATGCTTTTGACCATAATTAAATGAAATTGCAATAACTTCCTTATATAATTTTTTAGCATGGAATAAAAGGGTTGTACTATCTTGCCCCCCACTAAAAACTAAAACACAACTATTTTTATTAATTCTATCTTTCATAAACTACTCCTTTTTTATTTTTTATTCCCAATCTAGATTTAACGTAATGTTTATCCTATACACCTTGTTTATTACCCCAGATAAATTTATGCATCTGTAGTTGTAACCTTACTCCGTTTAAGTTGAATTTCTTCATAAATTCGACTATCTCATCTAAGTTTATTTTTTTATATACAGAGCTAAAATAGACACTGCATCTATTTATAAGGCCGTATTTTTGTATAATTTCTTTAGCCTTTAAAAGATCATCATAGTCTCCTACAACAAATTTTATCGTATCCAGTTTAGATATTGTTTCAAAGTTTTTTAGAAACATAAACTCTTCCATCTCACTTGAAGGTCCTTTATAATCAACAGTAAAAGATAAGTTTTTTGCATCTAATCTGAATAAATTCAAATCAGCACTTCCGTTTGTTTCAATCTCCAAAAATAGAGAACTATCTTTAATTATATATTGTATTAGGTCTTTAACGCCGATATCTAAAAGAGGTTCTCCACCTGTAAGAGTTACATTTTTAACTTTTGTCTCCAAAATATAGTTATATATATCTTCCTTAGCCATAGGTGTGATAGTTACGTTTTCTTCATTAGCCCACATTGTATCACAATAATTACATCTTAAATTACATTTTGCAAGTCTAATAAAAACAGCTAACTCTCCTGATCTCTTTCCTTCTCCGTTTATACTCACAAATTTTTCAACTACGTTATAATATTTCATATTGTTTACCACCTTTTTTATATTTAAGCGAACTATAATCTTTATTGAATTAACTTTACTCTCTGTCTAGATAAAACTTTACGTTGTTACTGTTTACTTTTCATATGTCGCCGAATTTGTCGGAGTTTCATATACAGTTACTCTTTTTACAGAATATCCCTTTCTCTCTAAAATTTCATAGAAATACCTTGAAAATTCCTCTGCTGTTGGCCTAAAATCTACCTCGATTATATTAAAATTATCTTCTTTTAAGCAATTTAAAGTTATCTCTTTCATAGTCCCCTTTTCTATAATTAGTGCATGATCGTGATCATCTACCATTTTTTTAATATCTTTTTTAATATCTCCAAAATCCACGACCATCCCTCTTAACTGTCCATTTTGTTCTAGCTCTTCACCACATATTTCTGCAATAACTCTCCATCTATGCCCATGAATATTTGAGCACTTTCCCTGATAATTTGCTAAAAAATGGGCACTATCAAAACTATGTTCTCCCTTTAATATATACATACTTTATTTCCCCTCTATATAAAAAATTCTCCATAATAACAACATCCTATAGCTCCATTAAATTGTGGATACTCTAAAACTTTTACTTCTATATAATCTGTTTCTAGATATTCTATAACAGCTTTATTTTTCGCTACTCCACCGCTGACAACAAGGGTTTCTCCTCTAAATTTTGTAAGCAGGGGACGTAATCTACTATACATAGAATAATTTATCCCAGATGCTAGTCTATCCAAAGGGATCCCTTCAGCAATTTTGCCAATCAATTCTGATTCTGAAAAAACAGCACATGTTGAATTAAGTTTTACTGGATCTTTAGAATAATTTGAAAGTAAATCTAAGGGTATTTCTAAAACATTGGCCATATTTTCTAAATATCTTCCACAAGAAGCGGCACACTTATCATTTAAATCTAAATCTGTAGCCAACCCCTTTTCAACTTTTACAATTTTTACATCCTGTCCTCCAATATCTAACAGAATAAAATCTTTTTTTTCTGATTGAGCCAAAGCACCGTATACGTGGGCTTTTATCTCATTTATAGGTTTAAATAAACTAAGATCCGTATTATTTCGTCCATATCCTGTAGAAATAGCTAGATCCACATCCTCTATTCCTAATTTCTTTAAATCCACAATTATTTTATTTTGGTATTGACAATAATCCCTATAAAAAGATACAGTACTTATCTTCTTTTTCAACACTATTTTTTTGTCTTCTGTAACTATAATTTTAACTTCTCTACTACCTAAATCTATTCCTACTATCTTTTTAGGAGTCATTTTTGTTTTATAAATAATATTATTCATTGTTTATCTCCAATCTTTTTTTTTATCACTTTGCTTTTTATCTTTTAACATATCTAAAAAAGCTTCTATTCTAAGTTTAGTCCTAGCATCTAAAACGTTGGATTTGTCTCCTTCAATGGTCAATACAGGGATATCTAATTCTTGCTTTAAAATTATGTCTTCAACTGCACGATGGCAAAATGCCTGAGTATAGTGAATAACCGCATCTAATTTTCTTTCCTTTATCTGTTTTTTTATATCCTCTAATCTAAAATCTATATCATATGTGTATGTGTAATTATAATACTGTTCATATATATTTTTAGATTCCATAGCTCTTGGAAAAGCAAATTCTCTCTGGACTTCATTGTATATAAACCTTCCGTCTAGCAACTCAACATAATCATGAAGATCTCCTTGCATAGGAGGTATTCCTAGATATCCTAGCTTTAATTCTTTCTTATCTATAGGTCTTTTATTTATTTCTTCTATTTTTTCATCTAAAAAATTACTATATTTACTCACATTCCCATCAAAATCACTGAAACAAAGCTGAAGTATATGATTTTCAAAACCTGTTGCCTTTCCTTCTAGTGTAAGTTTGTCTATAGATTTAGCTTTTTCCCTTATGAGGTTTAATCTATTTCTCTGCTCCTCTACCTCTTCATGAGAGACATCCATATATTTCATGAGTTTATCCAATTCATTTTTTAAATCATCTAAAGAATGGGAATGAGGGTAACCAAAAGAATGTATTTTTATATTATTCTTTTTAAATATTTCTAAAAGTGTTTTAGTATTAGAACAGTCTCCTTCTGTTACGCCTAAAACTTCCTGGATTCCATTTTCAATACAGGTTCCATATATCCCTTTAATCCAAGCACACATGCTTTTAGGGAACCCATCACGTTCTGCCCTTTCTATATATTTATCATAATATTTAGAAATAATAAAAACATTATTTAAATCTATGGGAGTATACCCCGCTGCTAAAAGTATCTCTATTGGTACCGTAGTCGTTAAACCTATTTTCTTCATTTTTTTCCTTTCATAATTTAAACAATAAAAAGGCAATATAACGTTGCGTCTAATTAGTCATGATCAAAGTCTTTATAATTTTTAATTTTTAAATAATAAAAAAGAAGGATACACATAGTATCCTTCCATAAAATCAAAATAGAACTCTGAAAATTTTCAGAATTGTGTCCTAGTTTTATTTATAGACAGGATGGTCCCAGTGAACTGTCTTTATTCGTTTTTGTACTATATACTATCATATTTTTATTTATATTCATAATAAAAAACGTCCTAAATTATTTACACTTCAATTAAGACCCTTTAAACAAGGAATCTTTATCTAATTTTTTTGTCTTATGTTTTATTTAGGTATATTTGACGTATAAATTTTTTACATTACTTTTACATTAAATAAACATTAATTTTACATCTTTAGTTTATAATACTTGTATATTAATTGAAAATAATCAAGGAAAAGTACCAGCTATACAGTAAAATATATTGGGATTTTAAAATTATTTTTTGTAAAAAATATGTAAATATGTCAATTATTGATAAATAGAATGGTAAATTTAAGGAGGAGTTAAATGGGATTAGATATATTTTTTAATGTTATAGGAGGATTAGGAATCTTTCTATATGGTATGCATCATATGTCAGGTGGAATGCAAAAAATTGCCGGAGCTAAAATCAAAAATATAATTGGTTTATTGACTAAAAATAGAGTTATAGCTTGTATAGTCGGTGTAGTAGTTACAGCTATGGTTCAGTCATCTTCTGTAAGTACAGTTATGACTATTGGATTTGTTAATGCTTCACTTATGAGTTTAAAACAGGCTTTAGGAGTTATCTTAGGAGCTAATATTGGTACCACTGTTACTGGTTGGATTCTAGTATTGAAAATAGGTAAATATGGTCTACCTATGGTAGGTGTAGCTGCTATTTTGTACTTATTTACTAAAAATGAAAAAGTGAAAACTAAACTTTTAACATTTATGGGTCTAGGAATGATCTTCTTTGGACTAGAACTTATGAGCTCAGGATTTAAACCACTTAGAACTATGCCTTTTTTTATAGAATTATTTCATAGTTTTGATGCTTCTAGCGGTTTTGGAGGGGTTATAGCTGCGGCCCTTGTAGGAGCTTTGCTTACTGCCATAGTACAGTCCTCTTCAGCTACTTTAGGTATAACAATAGTATTAGCTAGTCAAGGAATGATAAATTCTGAGACAGCTGTTGCTTTAGTTTTAGGAGAAAATGTAGGAACAACAATTACCGCTATGTTAGCTTCTTTAGGAGCTCGTGCCAATGCAAAAAGAGCTGCAATAGCTCATACAGTTATAAATCTTATCGGTGTAACATGGGTTGTATCTATATTCCCATTCTACCTCCATTTTTTATCTAACTTTGTTGATCCTACAGTGAATATTACTAAATATATTGCTACTGCTCATACGATGTTTAATGTAACTAACGTATTATTGTTCTTGCCATTTATAGGTTATATAGCTAAAGTCTTGGAAAAATTAATAGTTGAAAAGACAGAAGTTGTTAAAAAACTTACTCAATTAGATGAAAGGATGTTAGAAACTCCTAATATTGTAGTAGAACAGACAAAATTAGAGATAAGTAAAATTGGAACAGAAATTATCTCTTCTTTTGGAGATTTAAAGAAAACATTTATAAATAATTTATCTTCAGATTCAAAAGAATTTCAAAATGTATTGGATTTAGAAGATAAAATGGATATAGTGCAAGGAGAGATTGCTTCTATAAACTCCAAGGTTCTTACTTTAGATCTAGAAGCACCAATTATAAAGAAAGCTAGAAAAAATATCGCTATCTCAGACCAATATGAATCTGTTACTGATTACCTAAAAAGAATTATATTTATACATAAGAGATTATTTGATAATGATCAAAAACTAAGTAAGAAAAACTTAGAAGAACTAGAAAAAATTCATACTATGACTGTAGATTTCTTTGAATATGTAGACAATTCTTATAAAGAGGAAAACTACAGAATTTTAGGAGAAGCTACTAAAAGATCTTCAAATATTTCAAATCTATATAAAGAGATCAGAAGAAACCATCTAGATAGAATGGCTGAAACAACTAAGTCACCAGTATTAGTTACAGGATATATGGATATATTAAATCACTATAAAAGATTAAGTGATCACTCTCTAACAGTAGTAGAAATATTAAATATATAGAATTTTAAAAAAAGATTCCCAGATGGGAATCTTTTTTTAGGATCATATTGTTACTTTTTAAAACAACACTACATATAATATTGGTAAGATAAAAACTGTTAAAATTCCAGCTACCCCAATGGCTAAACCACTCATAGCTCCTTCTATTTCTCCCATCTCAATAGCTCTAGAAGTACACACAGCATGACTTGCAGTACCACTGGCTATTCCTTTGGCAATTTTATTTTCTATCTTAAATATTTTACATATAAATGGTGCCAAAACAGCTCCTGTTATCCCTGTTATCATAACCATTACTATAGTAATAGGAACAATACCTTCTACTTGTTTAGACAACTCTATGGCTATAGGAGTAGTCAGTGACTTTGGTAAAGAAGATTTTATAAGACTAAGATCTAGCCCTAATACTTTTCCTATGAGAACACAAGATAGTATAGAACTCAAAACTCCTACAACAACTCCTCCTAATATAGGTACAAAATGTTGCTTCAAAAGATCTATCTTTTTATATAAAGGTACCGCTAAAACAACTGTTGCAGGTCCTAAGAAAAAAGAAATTAAATCTCCACCTTTTTTATATGTTTCCACCGGTATTTTGAAATATAATAATATAGGAATTATAATTATAAGGGCTATTAATATAGGATTTAAAATAGGTACTTTAAATTTTTTATAAATTTCTAATCCTATGATATATGCAATAATTGTCAGACAAATCCCAAATAATGGACTATTTAGTTGTTCTATCATTTTTCCCTCCTATTTATTAAGTACTGAACTGTCAAACCTGTGGTTCCCATGGTAATTATAGTAGTTATCATCATAGTTATTACTATTTTTAATACATTTCCATTGAGCAGCTCTAAAGCCGAGATCAACCCTACTCCTGGTGGAATAAAAAATATAGCCAAATTCAGCAAGATATTATTTGCTCCCTTCTCTACAAAATCTAAATTAATTAATTTTCTTTCTAGTAAAATGAAAAGTATCAGCATCCCAATAACTGGCCCTGGAAAGGAAAAATTAATGGATTTACTGATAATTTCTCCTAAATAAGTTACCATAAATATAATGGCATATTGTTTTACCATAATCTATCACCTCGGGAAGTATTATACCATAAAAAGATTCCTTCTTTAATATGTGTTTATGCCTCAATTTGATCTAAAAAATCAAAGAAAGAATAGGTGTAGTTAAGTAATGCAAAATTGTTATTATTAGAACGTTTTCCTTGAATATAGTAATTTTAAACTTCTATTAAGAACAATAAAAAACATTCCAACCGAAGTCTAAAGACTGTAAACTTTAATTAAAACATGTTTAACCTACAATAAAGAAAAGTTTTTAGATTTATTTTTTTTTCAAAAAATGTTAATATTAAGTATAAAAAATATATAATAGGAGAAAAATATGGAATTTAGTCATTTTAAAGATGGGAAAGCTGTCATGGTAGACGTAAGTAAAAAAGAAGATACCAGTAGGAAGGCCACAGCTTGTGGGAGTATCGAAGTTAATTCTGAAACTATGAACCTTATTGTAAACGGAGGAGTAAAAAAAGGAGATGTCTTAGGAGTTGCTAGGATAGCTGCTATCATGGCTTCAAAAAAAACTCATGAACTTATTCCTATGTGTCACCCTTTACTTCTTACAGGAGCTGATATAGATTTTGAAATAGATCAGAAAAACTTAATCATATATGCTAAAGGGACTGTAAAAACTACTGGACAAACTGGAGTAGAAATGGAAGCTCTCCAAATGGTAAGCACAGCGTTATTAACTATTTATGATATGTGTAAAGCCATAGATAAGGAAATGATCATAGGAAAAATATATCTAAAGGAAAAAACAGGTGGAAAGAGTGGTAAATTTGTTAATTCTAAAAAATGGGATCTATCCCAAATTTAGTGTAAATTAAAATATTCCCTTCCTAATTATTAGAGGTATAATCTAGTAATTAGGGAGGGATTTTTTATGAGTAAAAAAGCGAAAAATATTAATCCATTGGTTAAAAAGATCTTTGAAGAAAATGATATTGAAAATATTTCTGATGCACAAAATATTATGAAAGATATGTT